>CACZPW010000173.1 GCA_902783115.1 uncultured Ruminococcus sp.
ATACATAAGCCACATAAGAGCCGGCCATACGCCGTTTGTCCACCAATTCGGCTCATCAATTCCGCGGGTATCAAACTTGCCGTCTTTTGTTACGGAATAAGGTACGTTATCTGCATTTCTTTTAGCAGACACGTCCATTTTATCGGAGAATTTCTGCCATACCGAATCTACCCATTCGCGATCCTTATCCTGTAATTTCACTTCAATCATCTTTATTTTTCCTCCGTGAATTTACGCCAATAAATTTCTTATATATTCCTTGATCTTTTCGTCCTTGGCATTTGCGAAGAATAATTCTTCAAACTTTTCGCCGGCGATCGTTCCCTTTAAAAGCTCCCTGTCAAGTCTCGGCAAAACATCAAGTAAATCACGCTGTGTTGCTTTTTTGACCTCGGTCAGTATTCCCGCATTCTTTTGTTCAACTGACGCTCTTTCCTGCGGATAGCCCGCTCCCCAAGGCTCGATGAACAGCTTCTCAAATACATACTGCAAGTTAAGCTCGGCGCCCCAGCCCCAGCCCTTTAAAAACGGCAATGATACGCAGTTGCCGTTATTTATCTGCGTAAACTGAAATGCGTCGGTAGGATCGATGATATGACCGCAGAATACACCCGGGAATGCGTTGCACGCTATCATTGCGCCCTCGCCGGTGCCGCAGCCTGTCACGACAAAATCAGCCGCTCCCGAATTTAACAGTATTGCCGCCAATATTCCCACCTGAACATAAGTTATCTGCGCCTTATCCTCGGGCGAATATACTCCGTAATTATCGACGGTATGTCCCAAAGGCTCTGCCACCTTCTTCAATACTCCTACAAGAAGTCCGTTTTTTGCTCCCTGACTGTTTTCGTTTATAAATGCTATTCTCATGATTTTACATCTCCTTTTTTAAATATTTTACGGTTGTTTTCCTATGTATGCAAGTATTCCGCCGTCAACATACAGAATATGTCCGTTTACGGCATTTGATGCGTCCGAGGCAAGGAATACCGCAGGCGCGCCCAATTCATCGGGATCAAGCCATCTGCCTGCCGGAGTTCTTGAGCATATAAATTGGTCAAACGGGTGTCTTGTGCCATCGGGCTGTCTTTCTCTGAGCGACTCGGTTATGGGAGTTGCGATGTAACCCGGTCCGATGCCGTTACACTGTATATTATACTGCCCGTATTCGGCGCAGATATTTCTTGTAAGCATCTTTAAGCCGCCCTTTGCAGACGCATACGCCGACACGGTTTCACGCCCAAGCTCTGACATCATTGAACATATATTTATTATTTTTCCGTGACCTTTTTTTATCATCTGCGGAATCACAGCCTTTGACATTATAAACGGCGCATTAAGGTCAACGTCTATGACCTTCCTGAAATCCTCCGCCGACATATCGGTCATGGGTATACGCTTTATTATACCTGCATTGTTTACCAGGATATCAACCGTTCCTACCTCGCGCTCTATGCTTGCTATCATATCCGTGACCGCTTTTTCATCGGTCACGTCACAGGTATATCCATGTGCGTCGATACCGTCCGCCTTATACGCATTGACGCCCTTTTCGACCGTTTCCTTGCTTATGTCGCAAAATGTTATTTTTGCACCTGCGCCTGCCAGTGCCTTTGCAATACCGTAGCCTATGCCGCTGCTTCCGCCTGTTACCAGTGCGATTTTTCCGTCCAATCTGAATAAATCCTTCAAAATAATTACCTCCCTTTTTTTATAAAACTCCGTAAATTTTAAACGCTTCCGTTACGGGCATTCCTCCTTCAACGGCTTTTCTGAGGCTCTTTTCCTTGCCCGCCTTTGAAAGTGCGCGGTCTATTACCTCCTTGGCTATCTCTTTCGGAATGATTACAACTCCGTCAACATCCCCGAAAATATAATCTCCGTCGTTTATTGTAACCTGCCCTATTTCTATGGTACAGCGATAATTTACAACCTGAGTTCTTACGCTCGAATCCTGAGCATATCCGCCCATACTGAATACCGGCCAGTTTTGCTCAAGCACCTGCGGCGTATCACGGTGATACCCGTCAACGACCGCACCCGCACCGCGCCTTGATTTTGCGGTTGCCGTCAGAAGCTCGCCCCAATATGCGCAGCGCTTTGTTCCGCCTGTACATATATATATTTCATTTTCCTGTATCTGATCCAGGCACTCGCAAAGCCGCCCAAACGGTACCTCCTGAGGACCGAAAACATCTATCATAAGCACCGTCATAGCCTTGCCGGCTATTTTCATATTGCTCTGCATCGGTCTTATATGAGGCGGAAGAAACTGATGCGTATACCCCAGCTCGTCTAAAATATCTCCGACTACAGGGGTATACAGCTTTTCTTTCATTAGCTCAAAAAGCTCTTTTTCTTCGTCCATTAAAATCACCTCCTTGAACTGTTTAAATTTTTATTATACTTACATCTGACAAGTTTATAACTTATCCGTTGTTGCAAAGCTATATGTATATGATTGCCGGCATTAACTGTATAATATATCAACACTGTCGGTATTGGTATGAGTTTGGCTCCGTCAATGTGCATGGAGAGAGAGAGATAACCCTTGTATTTGTATATCCACGTTCGGAATTATACACATAGCCTTGCAGCAGCGGATAAACCGCTGTTGTGGCATTTTCAGCCTTTAAATATATTTAAAATTACGTATGCATATCGGTTGGTATACTCTCCTTCGAGCAAGCCGCCCTTTGGAGAGTATACCGTTTTAATTTAAACTATTCTGAGAATAATAATTCATCAGACACAGAGCTTAAGCTGTTATAGTCAACGTGAACAACATTTGAGTTGTCATAACCGCCGCCGGCCATCCAGTCATCAACGGATATTGTCGAGGCGGTCAATATATCCTCACCTTTAAAGAGTTCAAGCTCAATACTCGGTTTTATATATTTTTTCATTGTCATTGCCTCCTTAATCTCCTAAATCCACACTGGTAAACCTTATCTTAACGGCATTTGTATCGGGAAGATTGTCAATTATCAGTCCGAATGGCGAATTACCTATACTTTCAAGCTGATCCCTTATGCTGAGGAAATTAAAGGATGCGCCTAACAGGCTGTGATCCGCCTTCTCTATAATAATCGAATTGTAACCGTCAGCCGCACCTGCCGCTATGTCAAATGCCTTTGAGTATGTGCCGTCACCGTTATCGGTAACAACGCCCTCCGCCTCGGTTATCCACTCCGAATTTGAAACAGGCTCCTCCTCGGTTGTAAAGGTTGTCTCATAATTTGTACCAAGCTGTACACCCGCCGTGCTTGTTGATGCTGCACTGACGCGAACGGTATACGTCTTTGAATAATCAAGAGCGTCTGTGATCGTTAATGTGTATGTACTGCCCGAAAGCGCGCCCGTTGCCGCAATATTATTGCCGTTTGGATCGGTTATATAAGCACTTACCTTATCCATATCAGTCCCAAACGGAATTGTAATTGTATCAGTATTGACCGATACAGCAGAGCTGTCTGCTTGTGCAACACCGCCTGCTGAATATGTTACCGTACCAACTGACGGGAATGCAGATGCAGGATATGTGGTTGATACATCTATGTTATCGATATATAATACCTTATTTTCGGCTACTGCCTGATACGATTTTACTCTGGCAAAAATCGCCTTAGGTGCGGTACCATTGTTATAAAATAAAGTTTCGTCCTGTAAAACTGGTGTTGTTTGCTCGTTTATAGCAGTTGATGAAATATACAAATCATAAGTATGATTGCAATTATCTATATCCGCTCTCAAATAATAAGTAGTGTCGTCACTTATATCCATCAAGTACTCAAAGTTACTGCTATTAACATCCGGATAATATAGCTTTCCATTATATGCAGAAATATGCACGCTGTTGCTACATGCCGATATCTTAGCCGATTGTCCCTCAATTGGTATTTCTGTACCCGTATTTGTTGTATCTGAGGTTATGATTATACTCTTTTCATTACTTGCACTTGAATTCTCAAGTTTAAAGTCCAGCGATACGGTTATGTTGTCATAGCTATCCATATTATCTATCTGTCTTATTCCAAGAGTGTTTTTGCTAGAAGCAGCATTATAGTTTACTTTCAGCATAGAATTTTCAATTCCGACAACGCCAATATTTCTATACCACCAGCTACTGTCAAGGGCAGCACTCGAAAAATCCTCTCTGTAAATACTGTTAGACACAGAATCACCGGCTGAGATCTCTTTTGTAAATTCTATATCGCCGAAATATGTACTGTACATAATTGCTCTATTGTTTGAGGTATTTGAATCAAATACATAGCCAACCCACATTGCCGCCTGTGAAAATGCCGCACCTGTAGGTGATATGAGCGGGATATTTGATGCAACTGGTGTTGAATTTGAATCAATTTCTTCAGTGTCAACATACAAGTCGTATGTGCCGCTACCACGCACAAATGCAAAATAATATTTTGTATTTGCAGCAACGTCAATTCCTTGAACAGAAACAAGCAATCCACTGGTCGGGTTAAGATAATATATATTACCACCCGAAACCTTGACTACCGCACCATCGCTATTATACTTCGTACGGTTAGCCAATCCTGCATCTGCAAGCACACTGCTGTCATATACAGGCTGTGTTGATAATACAGTTCCCGATGACACCTGAATGATTTGGCTCATATCTGCATTACTTGTTTCATACGCAAGCTTAACAGTTGCATCAATATCAGTGCTGTTTGTATTATACTTAGCACTAAGCTCTCTCTCTATAGATTGTGCTCCTTTTTCAAATGTCAAACCGCTACCGTCATCAGATGTTCTAATTGTGCCGACTTTTTTATTTGAAGCAGTTCCGTTACTCAAAACCCATGTACCGCTGCTTTTAGCAACCGATGTATTGTTTGCATAGGTCTCATCTGCAGGCGCGTCTGTGTAACTTATCCCGGTTGCATCGGCAGTGTCCAAGACCAATGGGTTTGCGAAAGCTGTAAGTCCTGATACTGCCGCAAAGAGCATTGCCGCAGATATCATTGCACAAACAAATTTCTTTTTTAACATTGTTTTTCCTCCTTTTTTATTTTGTATATGCATACATAATTTTTAACTGAATTTTGCAGAACGACACACAGGTCGTTCCCTACTATTGCGTCCAATAGCTATCCGGAATAATCATTTTTTCACATACCGGCACTAATTCGTCATTGTGCCAAAGTAGTATTTCGCTATAGCTGTCATCAGCCGTTATGCTGATAATATCATTAAAATTATAAATTTTAACAGCGTCGAGCGTTCCGTTTTTATTACGCTTAACCAGATATATATTATTATCCCCAACTGATGCTGCCATGAGCGTGTTTTCATTAACCGAAATGCCGTTTTGAACATTTACATCAAAATATCTTACAATAGTATCAGATGCTATTGACAAAAGCTGACCATCACTTACATAGTCAAGCTTTGGCACGGCAAAGCTACCGTCTTTAAAAATATTTATTTCACCCTTTGAGCTGTTTAACTTATCCAAAAACGTTGTCTTACTGCACGATGCGTCCATATTTATACTGTCTGACACTATTCCGTCAACAACAAGCTCCGGAATATACAGTTCGGGATAATATTTCCCTTTATAGACCTTTACATCATCAAATCCAACACTTCCCGTATAGGTTGCGTCCGCATCAAGTCCTGTGATTTTTGATGAAATTCTTAATCTGCCGCCCACAGTATCGATTTTATCCGAATTTTGATATGACCATAATGTGTTTTTGCCAAGCCACAATCCGTTGATATAAAAATCCGCATATTTTGTGCCGACATCAAAGCTTACCGCAAAATTGTACCAATACCCC
>CACZPW010000174.1 GCA_902783115.1 uncultured Ruminococcus sp.
CCGCTCGTTAGCTCCACAAAAAGCGCACCGCTTAGGGGTTTTACCCCTGCGGTGTTTTTTTGTTTCGATTTAGTGTAAAATAAACAGTGGTAACAACAGTTCGACTCCCATCATTAGCTCCAGAAAAAAACGCACCGCTTAAGGGCTCTGCCCTTGCGGTGTTTTTTCTTACGATTTAGTGTAAAATAAACAGTGGTAACAACAATCTTGCAAGACAATGCAATAAGCTGAAGCTTACGGCATTGGCAACGGGAAAGTATGCGGATTACTATATGGCGGCGCAAAGAAGCGATACTTACCTCTACTCTATTCTCACAAGGGTAACAGCTGTGGTAAGCAGCACAAGCGTCAATGCGGCGCTGTCATACTATTCCGCCGAGGAAGCCAAGGTAACGATCCTTGACTTGATAAAAGAAAACCCGCTGATAGTCATTGCTTTGATTTTTGTGGTTTTGGCGCTCTTAACCGTAATCTTTATGCAGCATCGCATTATAGGGACAAAAAAAGTGCCTCTTTGGTACCTCATACCTCTTGAACCGGCACTTTTGCGGCAAAAATACACATCGGAGTGGGCGTATGAACGCTCACTCCGTTTTTTTGCAAAAAACGGCACCTACATCAAAGCAAGTGCCGGAAAGATATTATTTCATACTTGATCTCAAAATACCGATTATTTCCTCACGGTCAAGAACCTTATAGCCTCCGTCAAGAATGAGCGTGGCGTCCGCTATACCCTCGATCATACCGTTCGTAACGCCCAGGTCTGTGATATTCATTACAAGTCCGATTTCTTTCATCCATTTTTCCATTGCCAAAAGCCCCTCGTCCGCAAGCTGTTTATCGGATTTGCCGTCTTTTGAAATACCCCATACCTCAGTTGCAAAACGCGCAAATTTCTTTAATCCGTACGGCATAATATGTCGGTAATACGGCAAAGAGACCGCCGCAAGCGTCATGCCGTGAGTGGCGTCGGTATACGCCCCGACAGCCTGTCCGAGCATATGCACCATCCAGTCGGTAGATTTTCCCTGGGCGATAAGCGTGTTAAGCGCCCACGTTGCCGTCCACATAATGTTTGAACGGGCTTCGTAATTTTGCGGATCGCTTACGGCAATACCGCTTGAATGTATAAGACTTTTCATAAGTCCTTCGCTGATGTAGTCGGAGGTGTTATCGTCCTCGCCCGAAAAATACTGCTCACAGATATGATTGAAAATGTCATATATGCCCGCGATCATCTGATATTTGGGAAGCGTCATCGTATACAGGGGGTTAAGGATCGAAAACTTAGGCATTACATCGTCACCGAAAACATGACCTATTTTGAGCTTGCTCTCGTGATTTGTAATCACTGCGCCGCCGTTCATTTCCGAGCCGGTACCCGCCATCGTCAGAACACAGCCCACCGGTACTATTTCACATTCGGGCTCTTCAAAGCGGATATAGTATTTCTGCCACGGATCGTCGTTACAGTGTATTGATACCGAAAGCGCCTTTGAATAATCGCAAACACTGCCTCCGCCTACCGCAAGAATAAATTCGGATCTGTTTTTACGGGCAATTTCTATGCCCTCGTTAAGCTTTTCTACTGTGGGGTTTGGCATAACTCCCGGAACCTCGGCAACATTCTTTTTGCAATCCTTTAAAATAGCCGCAATATCATCATATAAACCGCTTTTCTTGATCGAGCCGCCGCCGTAAACAAGCAATACGTTTTCCCCGTAATTTTTCAGCTCGTCTTTCAAATATCCAAGCGAATCTTCTCCGAAATAAAGCTTTGTGGGATTGTGATAACCAAAATTTCCTAACATTGTTATTTCCTCCTGTTTATTTACTGTTTTCTATCCATGTTTTTATTTCCGCTTCCGTTGTGGCAGTTGTTCCTCTCATACCGTCCTTTACGCCGGGCAGATATTCTCTTATGGCATTTACACTTGTTGAGATGCCGCTGCTTCCCGACGTGCAGAAGGGCATAACGGTTTTCCCCGATAAATCATAGGCTTCAAGAAATGTATTTATGATTTTCGGCATTGTACCCCACCATATCGGATAGCCCAGGTATATGGTATCGTAGCCGTCCAATTCAAACTGCGCTTCAATTTCGGGACGCGCGGAATCGTCATTCTGCTCCTTGTTCGCGCGGCAATCGCTGTTATAGTTAAGATCTGCGCTTGTATAGGGTATGGACGGCACGATTTCAAGAATGTCCGAATCCGTTACCGCCGCTATTGTTTTAGCAAGTGTCCGTGTGTTATTGGTACACGAAAAATATATTACGGCACTCTTTTTGCCGGAAGGCTCTTCCCCTGTGTCTGATTTACCTTTTGTAATCGTGATAAGTTCAGATGCTCCGTCCCATGCAACACCGAATTTAAAGCTTTCCGCAATAAATCTTACAGGCAGCATCGTCCGTTCATTGATTATTGCGGGAGCGGTATCGAGTTCATTTGCCTCATTATTCAAATACGCCGCCTTGCTGTCGATTACAAGTCTGATCTCATCATCACCGTAATTTAATGTAACCTCACCCGTTTCACCGTTCCAGCCGACTGTTCCGCCCATATTTTCGATTATTGCGCGGATCGGCACAAGAGTACGGCCGTTCACGATAACGGGCGCTGTTCCGTTTTGGTCGATTGCCTTTTTTTCGCCGTTTACCTGCATGGTGGGGTTGTCGATCTGCAATACTATGCTCAGATCCTCCTTGCCGGTTTCCTTTTCGGCACCGTTTTCAGCCGCACATCCCGTTACCGTCAGGCTCAACATCACAATAAGTGATAAAATTATTGAAATTGTTTTTTTCATATTCGTTTTCTCCCTTTCTTAAAACTCATCTGCCCATTTTTTAAGATCGTCCTCCGACAATCTGCCGTTTAATATCCTGCCCTCTTTGATTATGGCTTTTGGCGCGCTCTGCTGCAAGCCGTCAACCGATTTTCCGAATTTGCTGCCGCCCGAGGTTGCAAAAAGCACTATGGTTTTACCCGAAAAATCATAGCTTTCCAAAAATGTATTGATAATTGTGGGTGCAACATACCACCAAACGGGAAATCCCAAAAAAATCGTGTCATAGCTTCCGATTTCAGCATCCGTGTCCTTGATTTCGGGGCGTGAAGCCTTATTCTGCATCTCCACAGAGCTTCTTGACTGCTTATCCATCCAGTTTAAATCTGCGCTTGTGTACGGCACCTTGGGTACTATCTCGTAAATATCCGCTCCTGCCGCCTTGGCGAGTAATTCCGCCGCCTTTTTTGTTACTCCGCTTGCCGAAAAATACGCTACTAATTTTTTACTCATTTTCTTTTCCTCCCAATAATTTTTTTACACAGTTATAGATTATTTCATACACAGAATACTTTTCATATTTTATCCCCACGGCTTTCATTGCCTTTTCCTGTTTTTCCGTTACAAACGTATACGGATAAACACCAAACATAAACGGAAAAAAACTGTAAACAAAGTCTTTTATTTGCCCGCCGTTCATATCGGGGCAGAATTTTGAAAAGTAATTCCCGACCGCTTCAAGAGATGCTCCATACGCTTCTTTGAAGGATATAAGGTTTTCAAGCCTTGAGTTCTCCTCCATATCGTAATGGTTCATACTTAAAAGCTTTAAGAGTACTTTTCTTTCCCCCAGGGAATGAGCAAACAGCGATATTGCCTCGTCTTTTTTCATATCCGTTTTTTTCTCGGTCAAGCCGTTTAAGCTTTCCACCCACATTTCGTATTCTCTTTGCAAGAGAGCAAGGAATATTTCCTCTTTAGTTTCAAAATAGTTGTAAATCGAAGTACGGGTAAAGGAAGTTGCGTTTCCGATTTCTTTGATTGTAATGTCCTTAAAATTCATTGTTTCATACAGCTTTGCACAAGCGGAAATTATTTCTTCCTTTCGTGCATTGGTCAATTCCAAAGAGCCTTTCGGCATAATATCGCCTCCTCGTTTACAGCGGATAGGGATTTAATAACATAAAGTATTCTGACACGCTGTCAGTAATATTATACACGCATTCTGACACCGTGTCAATACTTTTTTAAAAATTTTTTCCGGTTTGACGGACAGCCCAAAAAACGTTACCTGTTTTTACCTCCGGTTTGTGCGCGCCAATGTCTGATTTTTGAGCCGAAAATATATAGGATTGAGCGTTTTGTGCATTGACATTTACATATTTTATAATTATAATGATGTCAATAAAGAAAATTGAAAGTAAGGGATAGTTTTTATGAGCTTTGATTTACACGATATACTTTCCAAATTCCGGGTAAGCTCCACGATAAGTGAATACGGCAACGGGCATATCAATGATACCTATTGCACGGAAAATCCACGCTATATTTTGCAGAGGATAAATACAAACGTATTCAAAAATCACGACGAGCTTATGCAGAATATTGCAAACGTGACGGGATTTTTAAGAAAGGTCATAGCCGACAATTACGGCGATCCCGACCGTGAAACGCTGACGATAATAAAGACGACCGACGGGAAAAATTATCATGAGGCGGACAAAAATAACGTGTTCAGAATGTACAGGTTTATTTCGGGTACAAAAACAGTAGAAAGCGGCGCAACCGAAAAGGATATGTACAGTGCGGGCAAGGGGTTTGGGAAATTTACAAGGATGCTTGATAAATTCCCCATAGATACACTTTTTGAAACGATAAAGGACTTTCACAATACGCCAAAACGTGTGCTTGACCTTAAAGAAGCGATAGAAAATGATACCGCAGGGCGCAGAAGATATATAGAAAAGGAAATTGAGTTTGCGCTCGATAACGCCGCATTTTCGGACAGAGTTACCGAAGGTCTTTCAAGCGGCGTGATACCGCTCAGAGTCACGCATAACGACACGAAAATAAACAATATACTCTTTGACGAACAGAGCGGAGAGCCTCTTTGCGTTATCGACCTTGACACGGTTATGCCGGGAAGTATGCTCTACGATTTCGGCGACGCATTAAGGATCGGCGCATCAACTGCGGCGGAGGACGAAACAAACCTTGACAGAGTGCATTTTGACGAAACGGTTTTCAGGGCGTTTGCAAAGGGATATATCGGACAGGTAAGGGATGTAATGACCGGGGCGGAGGCGGAGCTTCTTGCATTCTCGGCAAAGCTTATGACCTACGAATGCGGAATACGTTTCCTGACCGATTACTTAAACGGGGATACATATTTTAAGATCCACAGGGAAAATCATAATCTGGACAGGGCGAGAAACCAGTTCAGGCTTGTGGAGGAGATAGCGAAAAAGGAAAATGTTTTAAACATTATTGTAAAGGATCTGATAAAATGAGAATTATTCTGTGTGATAATTATGAGGAATTATCGAAAAAAGCGGCAAAGCTTGTTGCCTCGCAGATAACCTTAAAGCCGGACAGCGTACTGGGGCTTGCCACAGGCTCGACTCCCGTAGGCATGTACGGTAAGCTTGCGGATATGTGCAATAGCGGCGAGCTTGATTTTTCGGAGGTCAAAACCTTTAATCTGGACGAATACTATCCCATAAAAAAGACGAATAATCAAAGCTATGATTATTTCATGAGAGAAAATCTGTTTTCAAAAATCAATATCAGGGACGAAAATATACATATCCCCAACGGCGAAGCGGACGATCCCGAAAAGGAATGTGCGGATTACGAAAAGAAGATCCGGGAAAGCGGGGGTATCGATCTGCAGGTGCTGGGAATCGGCAGAAACGGGCATATAGGCTTTAACGAGCCCGACGCAAGTCTGAACTCGTTTACGCATCTTACGAAGCTTACGGAAAACACCATAAAGGCAAATTCAAGATTTTTCCGATCCGCCGACGAAGTGCCAAGGCAGGCGCTTACTATGGGAATAGCCACGATTTTAAACGCAAAAAAAATCGTGCTTTTGGCAAGCGGCGCAAACAAGCGAAAGGTCGTATCGGAGCTTATCGGCGGCGGCATAAACACAAGCGTTCCCGCAACCATGCTAAAAACCCACCCCGACGTCGTGCTTATATGCGACAGGGAATCGTATTCGGGCGCACGGCTCGGCATAGACATAGGCGGAACAAATATTAAAACCGCGATCATCGACTCGGATAATACGGTCGTCTATAAGGGCGAATTTAAAACCGGCAATACGGAAAATGAGATAATTACGGGCATAGTTGAGACTGTAGCGGCTCTTAGAGGCTCCTTTGATATCACGACAGTCGGAATAGGCACGCCCGGGATAATAAAGGACGGCAAGGTCACGGCGGCAAATCTGCCTTTTAAGGGCACGCCTCTTGAAAGCCTCATCGAGGAAAAGACCGGACTTTCCGTAACGGTCGACAACGACGCAAACTGCGCCGCTCTGGGCGAGGTCGTGTTCGGTAATACGAAGGACTGCGAAAATATCGTCCTGATAACTCTCGGAACGGGAGTCGGAGGCGGAATCATCATGAACAGGCAGATACTCCGTTCAAATAATAATATGGGCGAAATAGGGCATTTTGTTATCCGCGCCAAAAACGGCAGACCGTGCAAGTGCGGACAAAGCGGCTGCTGGGAGCAATACTGCTCCATGACGGCGTTTACACGGGACGCAAAGGCTATGGCGAAAAAAAATCCCGACAGCATCCTGTTTGGTCTGATGAAGGACGGCACGCTGACGGGCGAGGATATTTTCAACGCCATGGACAGCGGCTGCGAGGTGGCAAAGAAAGTGTTTGACGATTATATCCGCTATCTTGCGATAGGCATAAACAGCCTGGTAAATATTTTCGGACCGGACGCGATCGTTTTGGCGGGCGGCGTTACAAGGCAGGGCGAAAAGCTCTTGGAGCCTTTGAGACAGCTTATAAAAAGCGATGTCCGAATTGAAATATCAAATCTTCAGAATGACGCGGGCGCATTGGGGGCGGCGATGCTATGATTTATAAAAATGCCGTTATAAACGGAGAAATAAAGGATATACGGATCGAAAACGGGATATTTGCGGAGCTTGGCAAAATAGACGGCGACGGCGTTGATTTACAATACGCCGCCGTAATACCCGGACTTATTGACATTCACACTCACGGCGCTGTGGGTGTTGATACTATGGACAAAAAAGATATCGAAAGGATCTCACGGTATCTGCTCAAAAACGGCATAACCTCATGGCTTCCCACGACCATGACGGCAGATATGGAGGATATAAGGCGTGTTACGGACTCTATTCCCGATACGGACGGAGCAAAAATTTTGGGCTATCATTTAGAGGGCCCCTATATTTCCAAAAAACACAAGGGCGCGCAAAATGAAAAATATATAAAAAATCCGGATATTAACGAATTTAAAAGTCTTAAGAATATAAAAATGGTGACCTTGGCGCCCGAGCTTGATGGGAGTACGGAATTTATCAAGGCTTGCGGAGCGATCGTTTCCATAGGTCATACCGACTGCGATTATGAAACTGCGGTCAATGCGATAAATTGCGGCGCAAAATGTCTTACGCATACCTTCAACGCAATGCCGCCGCTTCATCACAGAGAGCCGGGCTGCATCGGCGCGGCGATAGACGAAAACATATATGTACAGGTCATTTGCGACGGGCTGCACATTCATAAAAGCGTGATAAAAATACTATACCGCACCTTTGGGGCGGACAGAATGATTTTAATAAGCGACAGTATGCGCTCAACAGGGCTTTCGGACGGCGAATATGAATTCGGCGGGCAGATGATCGACGTAAAAAACGGCGTCGCAAGGACAAAGGACGGGGCTTTGGCGGGAAGCACATCAAATCTTATGGACTGCGTAAAAAAAGCCATGGAGTTTGGCATACCCGCAGACGATGCAATAAAAATGGCGTCACAAACCCCCGCAGCGCTTCTGGGACTTAATAAGGGCAGGATCGAGGTCGGCTATGATGCGGATTTTGTTGTTGTGGATAACAGCTTCAACGTAATATCCGCCGTGTCGTCCTGTTCCGTCATTTAAGGTATCATATCCTTTCAAGCAGCTCGGACGGTTTTATTGCACTAACTTTGCTGTTTTTGAAATCTCTGATATTTCTTGTTACGATATAATCTGCCTTTATTCTTGACGCGCAGACGCTTTGCAGGGCGTCCTCAAAATCAACGAAGTCCAATGAAAGAGCTTTTTTTATATCATCGGCCTTTAGATCCGCAACCGTGAATATAAGCTGTAATTTTTCTATCACATCTTTTGTCTTTTCTGCGTCCAATTCCTTTCGCATTATATATACTATATTGGGAATCGAGAGTGCGGAAATAACACCGTTAAGGCTGTTTACTTCACAGTATTTCATGACCTTTGACGAAGCTTCAAAAAAATCTTGCCTTTTACATAACACGTCAAGAATGACATTGGTATCAATCAACACCTTCATATTTTGCCACCCTTTCCGCCCGTGCCTGCTTGTCATCATAATCATGTGTCAGGACACCTGCAAGCGAATCGGTTAAAAAAGAAACACTTTTATCACGAGAAATC
>CACZPW010000175.1 GCA_902783115.1 uncultured Ruminococcus sp.
AAACATATTTTCGCTTTTTTTTTTTTTTTTTTTTGCCTATACGGTCAGTATGCCGTTTTCGGATTCGAGAAGCAGCATGATTTCTTCCTCTCTGCCGTTTTCGGCGTTGATATAGATAAGAAAATTCTTGTCCTTAAAGGTTCCGTGTATCTCATAGCAAAGTATTTCGTTCAAGCTGTCCTTCGGTATCAGCGCGAGCCCGCTTACGCTTACGGACAGTCTTTTTGAAACCTTCATAAGCGCTTCATCGGCGCTCAGGGCTATATTTGAAAAGCTGCGGTCTGTGTGATTCATAAGATATCCGTTCGTTTCGATACCTACGACCTCGCCCGTATCGAGCGCAACCTTTACCTTAATAAGATCGCTGTAGCAGATTATCCCGTTATCCGAATATGCAAAGTTAAGAGTCGCAACATTTTCGGTCTTTTCAAAATAACGGTTTTCCATATTCAAAAATCCGTGCTCGTCAAGATACGCCTTTGCGATTTTTACCGCACTGTCCACGTCATAGTTTTCCTCACCGCTGTTAGCTTTGTTGTTAAGATAGGAAAGGACATACCCTCCGTTCCTGGTAATGCTTATCGAAATATCGTCCGTTTTTGTACGCTTTGTAAAGGTATAGCTTTCTATCGCGGTATTTCTTGACAGGTATTGGAATTTCAGGCTGTTGTCCCTGATGCCGAGAAAGCTTTTTGCATATTCCGACGCCTTTGTGCGTGTTATTTGCGGCGCATCGGTCAGCATGGGCGAGCGGCGGTTTTGTATATGCTCGGAAAACGGGCCGTCATATATAAGTGCGGGGTAGCCGTCAAAGGATTTTTCCACATTGGCAAGGTCGGCTGAAATATCGCCGCTGTCCGCAAAGGCGGTGCCGTGCTTGTTCTTTCCCAAAGCCATCAGCCGCACTTCACCGCTGTACACCCTTTGCTCTATATCCAAAAGCTCCTGCTTAAGTGAGCTTGAATATTCGTTTAGGGAGGCAAGGTTTTTGTACGCCTCATCGGACATGGCATCTCCGTTTATCATATTTTGGGAGAGTACATAGGTGTAATCTCCCACCTGGGAGAGAAATTTTGCGGTGTTGTCAAGCTCTATGCTGCTTGTCGGCATACTTGCAAGCGCCGCCTTTGCCTGCGACGATTGATTAAAAAGTCTTAGCGACAGCGTTGATAGTTGCGACGGTGAGCTTACAAGCTGTGCCTTTGTAAGCTCCGTATCAATATCGTCAATATATGCTACAAGGTCGTGAAAGGCTTTGTTATACTGGTTTTCAACCGAATTTTCCAATGCCGCGGCATTTTTCTGCATGGCAACGCCCCAGAAAAATATTATCAGGAGCGCCGCGCCCAGAATTGAATAAAGCCATATATGAATACTGCGTTTTGAATGTTCCATTTGTATTTCCCCCTTTGTTATTTACAGAATCTGTGTCTGCCTATTACGGTTATAAGCTGGCGCGACCATATCCATGAGCTGGTTGCGGTGTCGGGGTTGAAATAGTATATTGCCCCGTATGACGGATCCCAGCCGTTCATGGCGTCGCGGCATGCCTTGTATACGGTCGAGCCTTCACTTATCGGCACGTTTATCTGTCCGTCTGAAACGGCCGTAAATGCGCCCGGCTGATAGATAACGTCAGGAATGGTGTTCGGAAACGACGAATGCTTTACACGGTTTAATATCACCGCAGCAACCGCAACCTGTCCCTCGTAGGGCTCGCCCCTTGCTTCGCCGTTAACGGCGCGCGCCAAAAGCTGCATATTTGATGTATAGTTTGCCGCGCTTGCCCTGTCCGTCCTTACGGCGTATAAACCGCCGGCTGTGACGGCAAGAACCAGGCAAAGCATCAAAGGTATAAATTTTTTCATAGTATCTGACCTCCTTGAATACTCATAGCTTGCCTAAAAATGCGGAAATAATGTATAGAAATGAGAAAAAATGTTAAAAATTATTTCAAAGCTTATAAAAGAAAGGTGAATATGTGTATGAATAAAATATTTTACGCGGCAGCTGTTTCGATTTTGATTTGCGCCATATTTGCAAATACCTCTTACGGACACGGTATAACGCTTGTGTATCCGTCTGTAAGCAGCGAACGGGTGATTTATAAAAAGCCCGTTATAAAGCTAAAAAGCGTTGAAATAATAAAACGCATACTGGAAAAAGAATAATACCTTTGATTTTATGCTTATTTACCGGCAGTTTGTTTTTAAATCCATTGACTTTTATGCTTATTCAAGATATAATGAGGTTAATATATGAGGAGCTTACTATAATGTACGGAGGATAACACAGAATAAGATGTATCACTATTGGGTAAGAGCTTTAGCGACAATGCGGCATGGGGGCAGGTACATATCAGCATTTATAAAATGGTCGTTTTATGCGGGAATTACGGGTGTTGCAGGCGGATTTGCGGGAATGTTTTTCCATGTCAGCGTTGACTGGGCTACACATGAACGTCTGGCACACCCGATGTTTTTGTATTTTCTTCCGCTTGCCGGACTTATTATTGTGGGATTATATCATGCGTTTTCGTCATACAGCGATAATTCCACGGATACGGTCGTGCAGTCTGCGCGTCATAACGGGCGGCGTGTGCCCATAATCATAGCGCCGCTTATCTTTATTTCCACTGTGCTTACGCATCTTTGCGGCGGAAGTGCCGGCAGGGAAGGCGCCGCGCTTCAGCTTGGCGGAAGCATAGGTACGCAGGTCGGCGATTTGTTCAGAGTTGACAAGCGTGAGCGAA
>CACZPW010000176.1 GCA_902783115.1 uncultured Ruminococcus sp.
CATGGTTTCGTGGGATTTTAAGAATATAGAAATATGCGCAAGGACTGACGATCCCGACCATAAATTCGAATATGAAAATACAAGCGGCCGTGATAAGGTAGTAGACCTTACGGGCGATAAATCCAAGGGCGGAGTTTATTTTGTCGACTATACAGACGAGGGCGGCGCAAAATTAAGAGTGCTTTTCCAGCCTACGTTTAAAATGATAAATACCGCAAGAAAGTATAATATGCGTAAGGTTTTTGTAATTGAATAACGGATAAAAGGAGCTGTAATTTTATGAAAGCGTGCAGTGCGTCAAAAATGCGTGAGATAGATAAAGCTGCAAGTGATGCGGGGCATATACCGGGCATCGTGTTAATGGAAAATGCGGCTCTTTGTTGCGTTTTGGAGCTTAAAAACACATTTACGGAGCTTAAAAACAAGCGCATAGCCGTATTTTGCGGTAAAGGCAATAACGGCGGCGACGGATTTGCTGTTGCAAGGCATCTTTACAATATGGGTGCCTGTGTTTCGGTATACCCGGTATGCGGAACGGATTTTTCGGGTGATGCAAAAACAAATTACGATATTATAAAAGGAATGGGCATAAATATCGAAACGGTCGTAGATACGTCGGGCTTTGAGTACGTTATACGCTCCTATGATATTATAGTCGATGCTATTTTCGGTACGGGAATATCGGGCGCTGTACGGGGTATTGCGTCTGGAATTATACCGATGATAAACGAAAATGCAAGATATATCCTGTCCGTTGATGTGCCGAGCGGAATGGAAACGGACAGCGGCGAGGTTTTGGGCGTATGCATAAAAGCGGATACGACAGTTACGTTTGCGGCGTATAAGATAGGAATGTTCAAATTCCCCGCCGCAGACCATACCGGTAAGGTAGTGGTAGGCGATATTTCCATTCCACAGTATATAATTGACGGTCTTGATATAAATACAAATGTCATTGACGCTGATTTTGTGCGTGATAATTTTCCCAAACGCCGTGCAAATTCGCAAAAGGGCGATTACGGCAAGGTGCTTGTTATAGCCGGAAGCCGCGGTATGAGCGGTGCGGCGTATTTGTCGTCGCAGTCGGCGGTATTGTCGGGAAGCGGTCTTGTAACGCTTGGTATCCCAAAAAGCTTAAACGGCATAATGGAGGCAAAAACAACCGAGGTAATGACCATCCCGCTGCCCGATGAGGATGGGCATTTGTCCGAGAGCGCAGGCGAGACGGTTGAGAAAATACTCAATAAGTATGACGCCGTTTTGATAGGCCCGGGACTTACAAACGGTGTATATATAAACAATATCCTGCACTCTATTCTGCGTGCGTCAAAAATCCCGGTAATAATCGATGCCGACGGAATAAACGCGCTTGTATGGGATATGAATATCTTATCCGATGCCGTATGCCCGGTGATATTTACGCCCCACGCCGTTGAGATGTCAAGGCTCACGGGGCTTAATAAGGACTATATAGAGGCAAACCGCTTTGAGGTATCGGAGCAGTTTTGCGGAAAATACGGAGTTACCCTGCTTTTAAAGGGCAGGTACAGCATTGTAACAACTCCGGATAAAAAGCAGTATATTAATACTACAGGTAACCCCGGTCTTGCGACGGGCGGCAGCGGAGATGTGCTGGCGGGAATATTGGTGTCGCTTGCCGCGCGCGGTATAGATGAGAGCATTGCGGCGGCTATGGCTATGTGTATCCACGGATTGGCGGGAGATATTGCGGCAAAGAAATACGGTATGGAGAGCGTGACAGCAGCAAAGGTAATGGATTGTATACCCGGCGCCTTGTGTAAAATACTTAATAAAAAAGAGGTTTACAAACAATGATAAGACGAACATGGGCGGAGATAGATCTTGACGCGGCAAAGAGCAATATCGAGAATATCAGGGCAATAACCGATAAAAATGCAAAGATCATGGCGGTTGTAAAGGCTGACGCATACGGTAACGGTTATTTTAGACTTGCAAAAACGTTTCTTGAAAACGGCGCCGATTATCTTGCCGTTGCGACTGCGGAGGAGGGCGCGCTTTTGAGGCGTTCGGGAATAGACGCGCCGGTTTTGATATTGGGAACGTGTACCGAAGATATGCTTGACTTGCTTATCGATAACGATATAATGCCGAATGTTTATTCCTATGATACGGCAAAGGCAATATCCGATTTGGCTGTAAAAAAGAATAAGACCGTAAATATCCATATAAAGCTTGATACGGGTATGGGAAGGATAGGGTACGTTATCGGTGATGAAAATTCGGGCGTGGTGTCTGAAATTTTAAAAATTGCCAAGCTTCCCAATATATATATCGAGGGTATATTCTCGCATTTTTCAACCTCCGATGAGGAAAACGGTGACTATACAAGGCTCCAGTTTGAGCGGTTTATGAGCGTTTGCGGCGCCCTTTCTGATTCGGGACTTAAAATACCGCTTCGCCATATCTGCAACAGCGCCGGTATTATGATGTACCCGCAGATGCATCTTGACATGGTGCGTCCGGGTGTGATTTTATACGGTATGTACCCGTCCGATGAGGTCGATAAATCAAGGCTTTTGCTTACTCCGGTAATGACCTTAAAATCAAGGATCACCAATATAAAGGTATTGGGACCGGGCAGAGGCATAAGCTACGGTAAGGAGTACATAACAGGGAATGAGGAAACTGTTGTTGCAACAGTCCCCGCCGGGTATGCCGACGGGTATTTAAGGGGCATAGCAAAAGAGGGGTATATCGCAATAGGTAATAAAAGGGCGAAAATTATCGGACGAATATGCATGGATCAGTGTATGATTGATGTCACAAATGTCCATAATATCAGTGTAGGTGATGAAGTGACCCTTTTCGGAAAAGACACCGTTACCATTGACGATTTGGCTTTATGGCTTCATACGATAAACTATGAGGTGTCATGCTGTATCTCAAAACGCATACCGAGGGTTTATATCCGTGATAATTCCGTTGTGGAGGTAGTAAACAACCTTATGTAGGTTTTGTTATTCCTTAAATTATCGGTGTTTTCAAAGGAAAGGGGACTGAGGTTACTTTGTCACAGATAAAAAATAAAGAAGAGCTTGAAAAGGCATTAGAAAAAGGATACAGGGAAATGGCGGATATAAATTCAGAGCTTGCCGATGAAGGTGTGGCGTCTGATAACGAAGCGCTTGAAGCCTGTGTCGGTAAGCTATTGGAGTGTGACTGAAAAGTGATTGTAAAAAGAGGAGATATTTATTATGCAGACCTGAGTCCGGTTGTCGGGAGCGAGCAGGGCGGTATACGGCCTGTTCTGATAGTCCAGAACGATGTGGGTAATAAATACAGTCCGACGGTTATTGCCGCGGCGATAACGAGTCAGATAAACAAGGCTAAGATGCCTACGCATATTGAGCTTGGCTCGGGTGAATACGGCTTGAACAAGGATTCGGTAGTCCTGTTGGAGCAGATACGCACAATAGATAAACGACGGTTAAGAGAGAGAATTGGCAGACTTGATGAGAATTTGATGAACCGTGTAAATAACGCAATTTCAATAAGCTTTGGATTGGGAAATTATTAAACAGATATATTTACATATATCATAGCATAATAAACGGGCTGTTTGCAAAATTTTGCAAACAGCCCGTATTTTTTCTACGACCTGTAATCGCCGTTTATTTTAACATAATCGTAGGTAAGGTCACAGCCCCATGCGGTGCCGTGTGCCATGCCCTGATTTAATGAAATATCTATATATATTTCATCGGCGCTAAGGATTTTTGCCGCAATTTCCTCCGAAAAATCAACTCCTGCGCCGTTTTTGCAGACATCTACTGTTCCGTTATAAGATCTTAATGCCACGTCAACGCGATTTATGTCAAAATCCGCCTCCGCATAGCCAATGGCACATAATATCCTGCCCCAGTTTGCGTCCTCGCCAAACATTGCACATTTAAACAGGGGTGAGCGTATAACGCTCTTTCCAACGGTTATGGCAATATCCTCCGACGGAGCGCTTGACACCGTACATTCGAGAAGCTTTGTTGCGCCCTCGCCGTCCTTTGCAAGCATTTTTGTAAGCTCGCTCATTACGATATATAAGCCCTTTTCAAATACTCTGTAATCATCATTTTCCGAAGCGATTTCGGGGTTTTTGCTCATGCCGTTTGCCAAGATACACACCATATCGTTTGTGGAGGTGTCTCCGTCGATACTCAGACAGTTGTAGGTTATCCTCGTTATTTTTGATAACGCTTTTTGTATCATATCCGATGAAATGCAAACGTCCGATGTGATAAAATTAAGCGTAGTCGCCATGTTCGGGTGTATCATACCGCTGCCCTTTGCCATGCCTCCGATGTGGCATACGGTGTTCCCGATATAAAATTCGACTGCAACCTCTTTTTTTACCGTATCCGTTGTCATAATGGCGTTTGCGGCAAGCAGATTGCCGCTGTGCGAAAGCCCCTTTGCCAGTTCGCCGATACTGTTTTTTACAGGCTCTATCGGTAATACCTGCCCTATAACGCCCGTTGATGCCACTATTACCTCATCGGGCGATATTTTAAGCTCATTTGCCGCAAGATCGCACATCATCTGTGCTTTTTCAATACCGTCGGCATTACAGGTGTTTGCATTCTTTGAATTTGCAATGACCGCCCTTGCGTGATTGTTTGTCTTTCTAAGATTTTCCTTAGTAACAAGTATTGGCGCGCCTTTTACTTTGTTTTTTGTATAAACGGCGGCGCAGCTGCAAAGAGCGTCGCTCTTTACAAGGCATAGATCGTTCTTGTTTTTGTCAGGGTTTAGCCCGCAGTTTAAACCGTTTGCCATAAACCCCTTTGCGGCGCAGACGCCGCCCTCGATATATGAATATCCATCGTAGCTTTTCATTTTCAAAAAAATCTCCTTGTACTTTTGTAATCTTAATTTTATCATATACTCACCGTGTTTTTCTTTACATTTTTATTTCTAAATTACATTTTTGTTTCCGCTACGAAAAATGGGTATTGATTTATGGGATTTATATGTTAAAATATCAATATATGATTTATCGGGAGTTAAAAATGGAATTTTTTAAAATAGGCTTAGAGGATAAGGAATGGATGGACAGGCTCCTTTCCCAAGAGCATTTGCCGGCGTGTGAGCTGTGCTTCGGCAACAACTTTATATGGGGCGAGGGGTATGATGTCTACGCCGCAAAATCACACGGCTGCGGAGTCATACGCTGTGAGTTTGACGGTGAGATAAACTATTCGTTCCCGTTTGGAAACGGTGATAAGCGTAAGGTCATAGAAGATCTTTTGGATACTTCAAAAAGCGAGGGCAAAGAGCTTGTTATATATCCTGTAGTTGATGAAATGAAGGATATGCTTTATGAGTGGTTTCCGGGACGCTTTGACATAACCGAAAACAGAGCCGATTTTGACTATATTTATACAGTTGAAAAGCTTACGGAGCTAAAGGGCAGGAAGCTTAGCTCAAAGCGCAACCACATAGCACGCTTTTGCGACGATGATGATTGGAGCTATGAAAAAATAACGGCGGACAATGCTTTTGAATGTATAGCTATGGATAAGCAGTGGTTGAAGGAGAAATCGGAAATAAACGAAGATATAGAAATGGAGACAGCCGCGATAAAAAAAGCCGTTCAAAACTTTGACGCGCTTTTTATGGTCGGAGGGCTTTTGAAAAAGCATGGCGAGGTCGTCGCATTTACAATGGGCGAAAAATTGAATTCGGATACGCTTGTCGTGCATTTTGAAAAAGCGCGCGCCGGTATACAGGGCGCATATCCCATGATATGCCGCCAGTTTGTCATAAACGAGGGCGGGGGATATACCTATGTAAACCGTGAAGAGGATACGGGGGATATGGGTTTAAGACAGGCAAAGCTTTCGTATCAGCCCGATATCCTGCTGAAAAAATATGCCGCAAGGACAAGTGATGTCGTTACTGCGGGCAAAAATGATTACGGTGCCGTATTTGATATATGGCATAAATCGTTTGGCGATGATAAGGAATACTTTGATTTTTACTGGAATAACCGTTTTGACGGCAATATGTATGTGATATGGGCGGACAATAAGCCTGTGTCAATGGTGAGCGTGCTGAATGCGGGTGTGATTTTGGACGGTGAGGAAATTGGCGCAAAATATATTTATGCCGTTGCAACTCACCCCGATTATCGCGGGAGGGGCTATGCAAAAAGGATAATAGACTATATTTACGAAAGATACGGCGAGCCGCTTATATTGCAGGCGGCGGATAATTCTCTTGAAAAATATTATGAAAAAATGGGGTTTGTAGGCGCATTTTCAAAATCGGATCTGAAATTTGAAAGGACGGACGGCGAAACAGACGGCATACTGTTTTTGGATATTAAGGCAAAGGAATATACAAAGCTCAGAAACAGGCATTTAAAAAAAGACGGCTTTGTGGTATGGGACGAGGCGGCAATAAGCTATGCCGTAAAGGAAAACGGACTATGTAACGGGGTGACGGCAAAGATAATGTACCCCGCAGGCGGCGCCGATATCATAATGTACCGTATTGAAAACGGCGTTTTGACGGTCGTTGAAACGACGGCAGAGGACGAAAATCTGATAAATGCCCTGAATTCTTTGATGCATAAGCACGATCTTAAAAGAGCGGAATATAAAAACAACGGCGGAATGATAAAGGGCGCCGATATCAAAGACGGATATCTGAATTTAACTCTCGGATAACCGTGTTGTGTTAAGCACAACAATAAAATAAGCTATTGCGCCCGCAATAGCTTATTTTATTATCCCCGTTACAGTGGGCTCAAATTTCTTTTTTAAATGCCTGTCCAAAACAGATATAAGCACAAACGAAACGATAAGCGCTGTAAATCCGGAAAGTATGCCCATATTTTCGCTTGAAAACAATTTCATTCCAAGCGCATATCCGAAAACCAACGCCGCAAGCGGAATAATATATACCAAAAAGGCCGCTTTTAAGACCTTGCTGTCCGAAAGATATATGATCACCTCATTGCCTATATCCGCTCCTGCGGTATTTGCCGCGGCAATCA
>CACZPW010000177.1 GCA_902783115.1 uncultured Ruminococcus sp.
CACGTCGCCCTGATTCGCTTTGGTGACGGCGGTGTATTTTTTACCCGAATAAATGCGTATTTCGTTTATTTTTTCGCCGTATTTTTCGATAATATCACGCGTGTGCAGGACTCCGCCCGTAATTTTCATATGTGTAAGGCGTATATTTTCATTTGTTATCTTAAAGACCCTTGCCCCGAAGGTATCCCGCTCCTTTGGCATAATGATATACTTTGAAAGCGTTTCCAAAAACTCCGCAACACCGTCAAGCTTTAATGCTGATCCGAACATACACGGGAAAACACGGCGCATTTTTATTGCGTCGGCTATGGCGGGATGAGAAATGGCGTCGTTTTTTAAAAACTCATCCATAAGCTCCTCGGAGCACATTGCAAGATTATCGTAAAAATTTTCCGTATCTGAAAAATCCACACACCTGCCGTCAAGGTTTTTTGAAATATCCTCAAATATCGCCGCCTTGTCGCAGGAGGGCATATCCATCTTGTTTACAAAAATAAAGGTGGGTATTCTGTACCTTTTTAAAAGCTCCCAAAGCGTGTGCGTATGCGACTGCACCCCGTCGGCGCCGCTTATAACAAGTATCGCATAGTCAAGAACATTTAATGTCCTTTCCATCTGAGCACTGAAATCTACATGTCCCGGTGTGTCAAGCAAAGTAAGCTGTATATCGTTTAACATTACAGCCGCCTGATGTGAAAAAATGGTTATTCCACGCTCTTTTTCGATTGTATCTGTATCTAAATATGAGTCTCCGTGGTCTACTCTGCCCATATTCCGTATCTCGCCCGCCGAATATAAAATACCCTCGGAGAGCGTAGTCTTTCCCGAATCCACATGCGCAAGTATACCGCATACTATCCTTTTCATATTGCCCCCGCTATACATATACTTCCAATCGTATTATACTACATTTTTCCTATAAAATAAAGAAAAAATTTTTAAAAACACCTCACAAAAAAAACAAAAGCCCGTATTTTTGGGCTTTTGCTGATGTGTTTATCTTTCAATAAGACTTTGACCGGTCATTTCCTCGGGCTTATCAAGTCCCATCATATCAAGCATTGTCGGGCAAAGGTCGCAAAGCTTACCTTTTTTGAGCTTAACGTCCCCTTCACCTATCACTATCATGGGTACGGGATTTGTGGTATGAGCCGTAAACGGTGAGCCGTCGGCGGGATCAATAAGGCAATCGGCGTTCCCGTGATCGGCTGTTATAACAGCCTTTCCGCCATGCGCCAAAATCTTATCAACCATTCTCCCCACGCACTCATCAACCGCCTCGACAGCCTTAATTGCCGCCTCCATGATACCCGTATGACCTACCATATCGCAGTTTGCGTAGTTTAAGATGATAACGTCGTATTTATCCGCGTCTATAGCCTCGCATACGGCGTCGCATACCTCGTATGCGCTCATTTCCGGCTTTAAGTCAAAGGTCGCAACATCTGGTGACTTTATCAGGATCCTGTCCTCGCCCTCAAACTGTTTTTCCTCGCCGCCGTTAAAGAAGAATGTGACGTGAGCATATTTCTGAGTTTCCGCGATCCGAAGCTGTTTAAGTCCAAGCTTTGATACATACTCGCCAAACGTCATGTGCAGCGATTCGGGCGGGAATGCCACCTCAACATTCGGCATTGCCGCATCATACTGCGCCATACATACGTAGTTGACGGGGAAATACTTCCTTTCAAAGCCGCTAAATTCCGGATCGACAAAGGTACGGGTGATCTGCCTTGCTCTGTCGGGGCGGAAGTTTATCATAATAACGCTGTCGCCCTCGCCTATCATACCGTTCTTATCAATTACGGTGGGTATGATAAATTCGTCCGTCACACCGTTTGCATAGGAATTTTTGATGGCCTCAACAGGGTCTGTTTCCTGTATTCCCTCGCCGAACACCAGCGCATTATACGCCTTTTCGACTCTGTCCCAGGCATTGTCCCTGTCCATTGCATAGTATCTGCCCGAAATCGTGGCAACCTTGCCTACGCCGATCTCCTTCGTTTTTTCGACAAGCTCCGCCATATATTCAACGCCCGAGGTCGGCGGAACGTCCCTGCCGTCATGGAAGGTGTGGATATACACGTTATCCGTTACGCCCAGACTTTTTGCCATATCTAAAAGCCCGTACAGATGCTCATTGTGGCTGTGTACGCCGCCGTCGGATAAAAGTCCCGTAAAATGAAGCTTTTTGCCCGTTTCCTTTGCACGAAGCATTGCATTTTTCAATGCCTCGTTCTCCTTTATGGTGCCGTCCTCTATCGCCTTTGTGATCTTTACAAGCATCTGATAAACCACTCTGCCGGCGCCGATATTGGTATGTCCGACCTCACTGTTACCCATCTGTCCGTCGGGCAGACCTACGGCAAGTCCGCTTGCCGAAAGCTCGGTTGTCGGATACTTCTTCATATATGCGTCAAGATTCGGTTTTTTTGCCGCCGCAATAGCGTTTCCCTCTGTTTCGTCACGCAAGCCATAGCCGTCCATAATAATCAGGGCTACAGGTTTTTTTGCCATTATTTTTATCTCCTTTTGTGTATAGTAATTTATTTTGCCGCACCCGTGATAACCGCAAAATCCTCAGCCTTCAGTGACGCGCCGCCGATAAGACCGCCGTCGATATTGGGCTTTGCAAGCAAGCCGGCACAGTTTTTGGCGTTCATGGAGCCGCCGTACTGAATGGTGATAGCCTTGGCGGTATCTGCGTCGTAAAGGTCTGATAAAAGCGCACGGATCGCACCGCAAACCTCCTCTGCCTGCTCGTCGGTCGCGGTCTTGCCTGTGCCGATAGCCCAGATAGGCTCGTATGCAACGACTACCTTTTTGGCATCGTCTGCGCTTATACCTGCAAAGGCTTTCTTTATCTGAATGGATATCCAATCCATTGTGATACCCGCTTCTCTTTGCTCTAAGCTTTCGCCGCAGCAAACGATTGGGATAAGTCCCTTTGAGAGTGCCTTTTTAGCCTTTAAGTTTACTGTTTCGTCCGTCTCGTTGTTGTATTCTCTTCTCTCGCTGTGTCCCATGATTACATATTGAACGCCGAGGTCAACAAGCATATCCGCCGAAACCTCGCCGGTAAATGCGCCCTTGTCCTCAAAATGCAGATTTTCCGCGCCTATTTTCACATGGGTGCCCTTTGCAGCCTCAACAGCGGGAGCAAGACACACATACGGAGTACAGCAAACCACTTCGCACTCCGCGCCCTCGGTTGCCTTTACAACCTCTTTTACAAAATCATACGTTTCCGACGGAAGCTTGTTCATCTTCCAGTTGCCTGCGATTATATATTTTCCCATTTTTATATCCGTTCCTTTCCGAGGCACAAAATAATATGGATCATTCAAAATGCCAAGGCATTTTGTACCTTACCTATTCACTATTCCTTATTACCTATTACTTATCAGTTAAAGCCACTATTCCCGGTAAATCCTTACCCTCCAAAAATTCCATTGAAGCGCCGCCGCCGGTCGAAATGTGGCTCATTTTTGATGCAAGTCCTGCCTGATTTACGGCTGCAACACTGTCGCCGCCGCCGATAACGGTGGTAGCGTCGATGCTTGCAAGAGTTGCGGCAATAGCGTTTGTGCCCTTTGCAAAGTTGGGCATTTCAAACACGCCCATGGGTCCGTTCCATACAACGGTCTTTGCGTCTGCCAAAGCTTCCTGATAGAGCTTAACGGTCTTAGGTCCTATATCAAGTCCCTCCCAGCCGTCGGGGATATCGCCCTCTACGATCTTTGATTCGGCGTCGTTTGAAAAATCGTTTGCTACAACCGTATCAACGGGTAAGAGGAGCTTGTCGCCTGCCTCGTCAAGCATCTTCTTTGCGTAGTCTATATAATCCTCTTCAAGTAACGAATTGCCTGTGGTTTTGCCCTGCGCGGCAAAGAACGTATACGCCATACCACCGCCGATAATGAGCTTGTCCACCTTCTTTAAGAGGTTTTCGATAACCGAGATCTTTGATGAAACCTTCGAGCCGCCCAAAATAGCGACAAGCGGACGGACGGGGCTGTTTACGGCATTACCCAAAAACTCTATTTCCTTCTGGATAAGATAGCCTGCGGCAGCCGGCTTTAAGAACTCCGTCACGCCGACATTTGAGCAGTGCGCGCGGTGAGCCGTTCCGAATGCGTCGTTTACGAACATATCCGCAAGCGATGCAAGCTCCTTTGAAAACTCCTCAACGTTCTTTGTTTCTTCTTTTCTGTATCTTGTGTTCTCCAATAACACAACGTCGCCGTCCTTCATAGCGGCAACGGCAGCCTTTGCATTATCACCGACTACGTTGGCATCAGCGGCAAAAACAACCTCTTTACCGAGCTTTTCGGATAATGCCTTTGCAACGGGTGCAAGCGAAAGTGACGGCACAGGCTCACCCTTGGGCTTACCCATATGCGAGCAGAGAATAACCCTTGCTCCGTTATTTACAAGATATTTTATCGTGGGCATAGCCCCCACTATTCTTGTATCGTCCGTGATGTTTCCGTTCTCGTCAAGCGGAACGTTGAAATCGCATCTTACAAGAACTTTTTTGCCTCTTACTTCAAGGTCTTCAACAGTTACTTTGTTATACATAGCTTTTTTCTCCTTTTGTTTTTGGTTTGTTTGGAATATACCAAACCGATTATCACCTATTATATATAATTTTTTTCTTTATTTCAAGTGATATATGTATTTTATATGTATTTTTGTTAAAAAAATAGCAAATTCACCATAATTACCGCCATAATTACGCCCGTTATGTCACCAATTACCGCACAGGGCAGTGCTTTTAAGGTATTTTTTACTCTTGTCATGGAAAAATAAACGCACATACAGTAGAATGTGGTTTCGGTAGAGCCGTTTATTACGGAGGCGATAAGTCCCGCCCTGCTGTCTGCGCCGGAGTCTTTTAAGATACCGTTCAATATCCCCGCCGCTCCCGAGCCCGATAGAGGTCTTACTATAACGAGGGGTATCACCTCTTTCGGAAAGCCTATGGCGGCGCATACGGGATATACGGCGTTATAGAGCATATCCGGCGCCCCCGATACTTTGAGCATTTGGGCGGCAACGGATATCGCTATCATGGGCGGAATTATCGACCTTAAAATTTCAAAGCCGTCCCTTGCCCCGTCGATAAAATCCGAATACACGTCACGTTTTTTGAATATGGAAAGCGTTATGCTTATGCATATGAGCGCGGGAATAATATAGATCACATATCTCTCCTTATAAACAGCTTTACCGATATTATTGCAACTATAAGCGCGGTAAATGCGCTTACCCATACAGGCAGAATAACGCTTGTAGGATCACCGCCCGCCGCCGCGCGGTATGCCATAAGCGATACGGGTATGAGGGTGGGCGCGGTCGTATTTATGACCGTAAGCATACACATATCCCGCGACGGGGTATCGGGATGCGGATTTACCTTATCAAGCTCCGACATTGCCCTTATCCCGGCGGGAGTTGCGGCGTTACCCATGCCGAGCAGGTTCGCGGACATATTGAGCGCTATTTGTTCTCTTGCGCTGTCAGTGGGAGCGTCAAAAATAAGGGATATTACGGGTGAGGTTATCTTTTTTATTATGTTTATTGCTCCGCCTTTTTCCATTATCCGCATTATGCCGCACCAAAAACACATTATGCCCGCAAAGGACAAAACG
This sequence comes from uncultured Ruminococcus sp., assembly GCA_902783115.1. Lineage (GTDB taxonomy): Bacteria > Bacillota > Clostridia > UBA1381 > UBA1381 > 12844. The sequence continues at coordinate 5,655 of CACZPW010000177.1, forward strand.
CAGGTCATAGCGTTTGCGGCACCCGAAGCTATTGCGGCGGGAAGCTTATCAAGCGTGCCGGTATATGCCGAGCATAAAACGGATATCAAAATCATTGCACTCCATATATATTTCACTTTTATAACCATTCCTTCCCGGGACACAAAAATATGAATAGTTCAAAATGCAAAGCATTTTGTACCTTACTTATTCACTATTCCCTATTAACTATTACCTGTCTTGATTTATCAAGACCTTTCGCCTCGCTAAATTGTATGTCAAAAAACAGGCGTTTATGCCTGAAGCGGGACGATGTGAGCATCGTCCCCTACGATACGGCACACACGGCACGCAAAACCGAATCAGGCGCGGTTTTGTAGGGACAGGCGTCCCCGACTGTCCGTTGCATACGGCAAATGCGGGAAGATAATATCTTCCCCTACTTTGGTACCGTATACAACACGTTTTTGCACATCAAAAAGGCGGGTAAGCTTTTCCCCGCCTTTGAAATTTGTACCTATATTTTTTAACACATGTGTTTAATATTTTTTTAATTATTCTCCGAAACGTGTGTACGAGTTCAAGTCGATCTTCTGAACGTCACCCTCAACCTGGATTCCGTTGTTTACAACATCATAAACAGTGTTGTCACCGCCAAACGAAATCGTACTTGCAGTCAAGATATCCTCTGCTACAAAAGCTGTAACTTCAATAGCAGGACTTATATAAAACTTTTTCATATTATTTGTTCCTCCTATTAAAATTAGTTCCAAGCCGATCCAACAATTGTGCCGAATACAGGATTGCCGCCTATTATCATATACGGAATACCATAGAATGCAGAATGTGTTGCACCAACTTTCTTCTCTATAGCAGCACCGAAGGTCTTATCCGCCTGAACAGCATTATTTGTCCAAAGAGCTTCTAATGATGTGCTTCCTTCAGTACCTGCGAGGTTTACAAATCCAAAGCCTGTCTTTGTAACAGTTGACATATCATCAACACCGGCAACTGTACCCTTGAATGTGATATAGTTGCCCTGTACAGCTGATTCAGCCGATACTGAAGGAGTTACAGGTGGATTATAATCACGCGTTCTCTGAATCATAATATAATCAATAATTTTAGGAGATGAACCTGCATTACCTGCTGCATTAAGAACAACATCTGAGCTTTCGGTAAGTGTAAATTCTTCACCTATAACCTGATTGAATGATCCATTTGTTGCATTTGTGTAAACAGTTTGTCCGCCTGCTGTCATTGTAAATGTAGTACCGGAGTTACCAAATGTAGCAGCAGTAATTGTATATACACCCGACGGAAGATTTGTTATTGTTGTATCAGCTGCAGCAAACGCTGCTGCGCCCATTGAAGCCCTTACGGGAATATTGCCAGCAGTTGTTGCTGTAAGACCGCTGATATCTTCTGCCTCTGAGAAATATACAACATTATTAGCATAGCTATTGTAAGGTTTTTCAATGTCTGTATCCGCTGTAACATTAGAGACTGTGGTTGTATAACCGTGCGTATAATCATTAGTAGTAAGCTGATATGCATTTGAACCATCTACATAATATCTCGGATAATATACGGAAATGCTCTTTGCATCTTTGACGGTGTATGAAGACAGTGTAGCATTAACATCACTGTTACTATCTGTTTTAACCGTAACCGCATGATCCGCCAAAGCAACGCTGCTATAAGCAAGATTGATAACCGTATCAGCTGATATAGTTCTTGCATCTGCACCGCTTACATATGTGTAACGATAATTTGCATCATCAAATGTTACATCGTATGCCGGCACGAAATCTGTAGTACCATCTACAACATACTCTGTTGTTGTTTTTACAATATCTTGATTTTCGTTGAGACAATTTACTGTAACAGTTCGCATTGTAACCTGTGGAACATCTGTTGCGTTAACAATATCTCTTACTACAACATTGTCAATTTTGAGTGCCGAATAATATCTCTTCGTTTCAAAAGACATACCTCCGACACCACTGCCTGCACTTGTTATAACTTTTTGTGTATACAGTGCATCACCTCCTGCTTTGGGAGTAACAGTAAGATAAGTTATATCCGGATCACCCTCTACACGGGTAATTTTAAAGGTATACCATGTATTCTTTGTTAAATCAAGAGTGATATTAGCGTCATCATTTACTGTCCACACCGTTCCGCTTGTAGCATTTTGGCTAAGCTTAAGAATGTTACCGGTTTGTCCTTGAACATAAAATGTAGAAACCTGATTATTACCTCCGGTAATTGACATGTCAAATTCCATTGTAAAATCAGTGTCGGCAGCTACAGTTGCGGCATAATTGCCGTTTGTATGTACTGTCGTTCCATTACCACCAGAACCTACAGCAGCCACATTCATGAAGTGATTTCCGTTATCTTCAGCAATAGCAGCGGTATATCTGTCTGTAATATTAGAAGTCCAATCAACTACCGGCGATGCATCTTCATAGTCAACGGTTACCGTACTGAACGCACTTGCCGTAACAGCCAAACCTGCAAAAGCAGATACGGAAATTGCCAATGCGGAAATCGCACTGACTATTTTTCTAAATTTCATTTCGTTTTTGTTCCTCTCTTCCTTATAAAATTTTTCAGCGCATCAAAACATCTCCAATAAAAATAGGTACTGAAAAAATTTGGAGTATATCGACCTTTTTGCATTTTTTAACGCAAAAACCGAGTATTACAAATATTGTCAAAAAAACACCTGCAAAGAAATAGGTAAAAACTTGCAGGGTTCTTTGAAAATATTTTGCATACCTGCGCTGTGTATATGATAACCCAATTTATGTTGTTTGTCAACGATACACAAAATGTTACAGGTAATTTACACTTAAAATGAGCAGACCGCGGACTAATTTTGTCCATTTTACATATCCGTTTTCATATCCGTTTTCATATCAGTCCATACCAAGCTGTGCGGACTTTTCCGCACAGGCATTTACCGCTTCGATAATCGCGCTTCTAAAGCCCATTTCCTCAAGCACGGACACCGCCTCTATTGTCGTTCCGCCGGGCGAGCATACCATATCCTTTAATATCCCGGGGTGCTTACCCGTTTCAAGCACCATTTTCGCACTGCCCAAAACCGCCTGTGCCGCAAAGGTATACGCCATATCCCTGGGCATACCGTTCATAACGGCGCCGTCCGCCATTGCCTCGATAAGCATAAACACATACGCAGGCGACGAGCCGCTTACAGCCGTTACGGCGTCCATAAGCTTTTCGTCAACGGCTTTTGCGATACCGAAGCTGTTAAACACCTTTTCTATGTATTTTATTTCCTTATCCGAAACGTTGGCGTTCTTTGCTATTGCGCTCATGCCCGCACCGACAAGCGCGGGAGTGTTGGGCATAACTCTTACAAGCTTTACCTCTCTTTCAAACGCCGCTTCAAGCTTTTTTAAGGACTGCCCCGCCGCTATTGACACGACAACGGTATCGTATGTTACAAAATCCTTTATTTCATCAATAACGCTGTATATCACATTTGGCTTTACACAGAGCAGCAAAACGTCGGCGTCCGCCGCCTCCTTATTATGCTCCGTAACAGCCACTCCGTACTTACTGCGTATATCCTCCAAGCCCCGGGGGTTTATATCGGAAACGATTATTTCCTCCGCCGCCGCAAGCTCCGCACCGATTATACCGCCGATCATGGCACTTCCCATATTTCCGCTGCCTATAAATCCGAATTTCATAAATATATATTCCTTTCCAAAAATTTCATTATATAATGGGGGCAAGTATTCTTATCCCCCTGCCTAAAAGCTTTGTAAGCGGATTAAAACGCTTGTATTCCTCAACCGTGATTTGCTTTGATTTTAACACGGTATCGTTAAAATCCTCTTCGATCTCCTTTATCACAGGTGCGCCTATCATAAGCACCGCACATTCATAGTGCAGATAAAAGCTCCTGAAATCAAAATTTATCGTGCCTACAACTGTGTATTTATTATCCACCACCATAGTCTTTGCATGGATAAAGCCGGGCGTATATTCGTAAATATCAACGCCGTATCGCAAAAGCTCCGGATAATACGTGTGCGCCAGCCAATACGCATATACCTTGTCGGGGCGGTGCGGGATTATTATCTTAACGTCCACACCTCTTGATACGGCATATCTTAAAGCCTCGGTCATTTCATTGTCAAGCACAAGATACGGAGTCATGATATGCACCGTCTTTTCGGCACGGTTTATAAGGTCGATATAGACCTTTTCTCCGACATTGTCATCGTCTAAAGGGCTGTCGCCGTAGGGAACGATATATCCTTCCGTTTTTTGACATTCTCTGTTTTTTTGCACATATTCCAAATAATCCGCGTCGCTGTCGGATACGGTATTCCACATTTCAAGAAAGAGTGCGGTAAGCTTATCCACTGCGCCGCCGGTTATCCTTATGCCGTTATCCTTCCAATGCCCGAAGCGGCTTATCCTGTTTACATATTCATCGGCTATATTTATACCGCCCGTAAATGCGACCTCGCCGTCTATTACTATTATCTTTCTGTGGTCGCGGTTATTCTGATACGTTGACAAAAGCGGCTGAACGGGCGCAAACTCCGCATGGCGGATATTTGCATTGTCAAGCATACGCTTAAAATTTTTCGGAAGCGTCGCAACCGAGCCGATACCGTCATATAAAAGCCGTACCTCAACCCCTTCACGGACCTTCCTGCTCAGAATATCAAAAAGCTCATGCCACATGGTGCTCGACTGGTTTACTACGAAAAACTCCATAAATATAAACTTCTTCGCCGTCTCCAGATCCTTTTTCATCTGCGCATACATCTTTTCGCCGAGCCTGTAGTATTCCACTCCCGTATTTTCATACGGCATTGCGGAGGCTGTATTTTTAAGATAATGCAAAAGTCCGCCTGCGCCGCTTTCTTCCTTTGCGGCATTATAGACCGCCTCGTCATAGGGTACAAGCGGCTCCGTTTTTGCGCACGCGTCCCTGTGGTTTGCGGCAATGCCTCTTGAAATAAAGCCGAATCTTGTATACAGATACATAAGCGCGCCGAATATCGGGATTATCGCAATGACTATCATCCATGTCATTTTAAATTCGGGAGCTTCACGGCGGTTTATCTCGTATATAAGCAAAAATGCCGAAAATACAGACACCAATCCGAAATACACTCTTGAATAATCCTTCAGCCACAAAAAGCCCGCGCAAAGAAGCAGGATCTGGAATGCAAGCATTATCCATGCTATAAACTTATTTGAATATATAAGCTTGTAAATTCTTCTTAAATTCATCAATAATCTCTGACCTTCCTTATATGCCTGAAAGTATAGTCCTCGCCATGCGTTTTTATCATGTTCAGCCATTCTTCGAGCAGATCTGCGGTTTTAGGGTGCAGCTTGTATCTTGTTCCGCCGCGCATATAATAGTCTATAGGGTTATTTTCGGTATAGTTTTTGCCCTGATACACCTTCCCCGCCGCAACTCTGTCGCAAAACATTTCCTTAACGTATTTTATCGGCATCTTGACAGGCTCTACCTGTTTTGTTCTTATATTATAGTCTGTCCAGTATTCAAAATGATGCTTGTTCCTGCCCTTATGATGAAGCCACGCCCTTGAATATCCGTACTCGCTCCGCGCCGCCTCGTTGGGGCTTCTGTCGCCCATATAAAATTTTGCGCCCTCCATAAATTCCGTAGGGCTGAATTTTGAAAGGTCGTGCGTAAAGCCCTGAAACGGTATGCCTACCTTAAAACAGTGCTTTATTACCATATGCCTATGCTTTATTACCGTCAGAAAATGCTTTATAGGATGCCACACAGCTATCACCTCACAAAAATCAACACTTTATCATTTTACCACAGGCGCGGTCAAAATACAACACGCTATCTATCAGAGAATACTTGCAAGCTCCGCACTCATAAGCAAAAACGCGCCCATTCCGTGCAGGTCGTTTATAACGGTCGGCCTGTCAAAATACGCCTGTAAATTTCCTACTCCCGTACCTACGCACACACCCGACAGGTACAGCTTGTTATCCTTCGTTTCGGTTCTTGACATAACTCCCCTGTATGCCTTTTCCATCATTTCAGAATAGCCGTCCCCGACTGCGCCAAGCTTGTATGCCTTTGCACACGCATGGGCATACAGCGTCGTACACGATGTTTCAAACCAGTTCCTGTCGTCATCAACACGGTCAAGCACCTGATAAAACAAACCCGTTTCCCTGTCCTGATACTTGATCACCGCATCCAGATACCTGACTCCCGTATCAATAAAATCCGCATACATCGGATGCTCTTTTCCTATCTCCTCCGCAATCTCAAACATTGCTGCCACGTACCAGCCCATAGCTCTGCCCCAATGCACCTTTACAAGTCCGTCAGACTTGTCTGCAAACGGATTGCTATGCGAATCGTCCCACATATGATATAAAAGTCCCGTTTCGGGGTTTGTCATATTATCACGCATAAGCTCCATCTGATGATGTACCTTGTGTATGAGATATTCATGATTCCATTTAACGGCAAGCTTCGCTGCGATCAGCCCCATCATATACATAGTATCAAGCCACATCTGGTTTTTGTTGCGGAATTTATGCCACACTCCGCCCTTTGCGTTTGTCGGCCATACCTCTATTATATCCGCAAGAGCATCAAGCCATAGCGCATATCTTTCATCGCCTGTCTGCCTGTACTGCTCAAAAACAAGCACCGACGGCTGTAAATCGTCAAACTCGCCCAAAAAGCAGTTGGGCGCTGTGCCGTCCGGCTTAATGTTATAATTTAACCATGCCCGTATATAGGCGTTAAGCTCTTCCCTGCCGGTCAGCTTATACAAGCGTTCAACGCCCGATAAAAATACGCCCTGATGATAATGAAATCTGTTTGACGGAGGCAGCTCCTCCGGCTTAAACCTTTCCATTATCTCCCTTGCACCGTTTATGGCATTGTTTAAAACTTCATCCTTGTCCAACATAGATTACATACCTCGTATATTATGTATATATAATATACGCATTTTCTTAAAATGTCAATTAAATGCAAAAAAAATGCGTCTATCGAGCTGATAATCTCAATAAACACACCTTTTTTAGTGAATTTTTGAATTCAGATACCATTATACCTAAAATTTACGGTTTGTCAACATAAAATTTACATAAAATTTAATTTTTGTGTAAAATATTTAATACAAAAGGGTGTTTTTGACCGATTTTAAATGAAATTCAACAATATTTGCAATTACGGCAAAAATTCGGGATCGGATATTGACAAAACGGGTATTGTTTGCTAAAATAATCAAAATGGATTTAAGTGGGGAATGAAAATGCAGAAGCCTAAGGTTTACAACTTAACAGCTCAAGCAGTAGTTTATACGAGCCTCTGTTTATTTTCATTTTCTGTTTTAAAAAATGTCTGACAATGGTTCTTCCATTGTCTTTTTTTTAGTAATATTACATCAAAAGGAGATATGGATATGGACGCACAGCTTATTCTTGAAAACGGAGCACGGTTTTTCGGTAAAACCTTCGGCGCCGAAAAGGATATCGTCGGCGAGATAGTGTTTACGACCGGTATGACGGGCTATCAGGAAACGCTTACAGATCCGTCGTATGCGGGGCAGATCGTCACTATGACATTTCCGCTTATAGGAAACTACGGAATAAACCTTGAGGATATGGAGGCAAAGCACACAAACTTAAAAGCGTTTGTCGTCCGTGAAAAATGCGATTATCCGTCAAACTTCAGAAACGAAATGAATCTTGACGATTTCTTAAAAGAGCAGGGAGTTGTCGGGATCGAAGGCATAGATACAAGGGCGGTCACAAAAATCATACGCGAGTACGGAACGATGCGCGCCTGTATCGTTTCCGGGGATCCCGACGAAGCAGAGGTAAAGGCTCTTTTATCCACGCTTGACAATTCGCACGTTATAATGGACACGACCACCGATCAGGTCTATACCTTAAACCGCGACGGGAAAACAAAGGTGGCGTTTATTGATATGGGCGCAAAGGACGGAATTTTGCGGGATCTTATAAAGCGTGACTGCGCGGTCACTGTATACCCAGCAAATATCCCTGCGGCGATAATAGAGGAAACAAAGCCCGATCTTGTATTCTTATCAAACGGGCCGGGCGATCCGCTTGACGCGCCGGGAACGGTAAATACGGCAAAAGCGCTTATCGGCAAATTCCCGGTATGCGGTATCTGTATGGGGCATCAGATAATAGGTCTTGCGCTCGGCTGTAAGACAAAAAAATTAAAATTCGGGCATCACGGTGCAAATCACCCCGTAAAGGATCTTATGACGGGGAATGTTTATATAACCTCTCAAAATCACAACTATATAGTTTCTGACTACACAGACGATGTGGAGGAAACATTTATAAACGTAAACGACGGCACCTGCGAGGGCATACGCCATAAGACCCTGCCCGTACAGAGTGTGCAGTTCCACCCCGAGGCGGCACCGGGGCCCCTTGATACGGGTTGGCTGTTTGACAGATTTTTAAAGGAGGTTTTGTGATATGCCTTTAAATAAAGCTATAAAAAAAGTATTGGTAATAGGCTCGGGGCCTATAGTTATCGGGCAGGCGGCGGAGTTTGACTATTCGGGCTCACAGGCGTGCCAGGCAATAAAGGACGAGGGCATCGAGGTAGTATTGGTAAACTCAAACCCCGCAACCATAATGACCGACCGGGGTATGGCGGCAAAAACATATATCGAGCCGCTTACGGCGGAATATGTTGAAAAAATAATCGCAAAGGAGCGTCCCGACTCCGTAATAGCGGGTATGGGCGGACAGACAGGTCTTAACCTCACCTGCGAATTATACGACAAGGGCGTTTTTGACAAGTACAACGTAAATGTTATCGGTACGTCCATAGCCTCTATAAAGGAGGGTGAGGACAGGGACTCGTTCAAGCGGTTAATGGAGCGCACGCATCAGCCGATAGCGCCCTCGGAGATAGTTACGACGGTAGATTCTGGAATACGGTTTGCCGAAAAGATAGGCTACCCCGTCATTGTGCGTCCGGCATACACCTTGGGCGGAACAGGCGGCGGAATTGCGGAAAATGAGGACGAGCTTATCACCATTCTCTCACAGGGCCTGCATCTGTCAAGAATAGGACAGGTACTTCTTGAAAAGTCGATAAAGGGCTGGAAGGAGATCGAATTTGAGGTAATGCGCGACGGCGCCGGGAACTGCATAACCGTATGTTCAATGGAAAATGTCGATCCCGTCGGCGTGCATACGGGCGATTCGATAGTTGTTGCGCCTGCGCTTACGCTTGCGGACAAGGAATATCAGATGCTCAGAAAAGCGGCTATAGATATTATTAACTCGATCGAGATAAAGGGCGGCTGTAACGTTCAGTTTGCGCTTGACCCGAACAGCTTTGATTACTGCGTTATCGAGATAAATCCAAGAGTTTCGCGTTCCTCTGCGCTTGCGTCAAAGGCTACCGGCTACCCGATAGCAAAGATAGCCGCAAAAATAGCGCTGGGCTATAATCTTGATGAAATAACAAACGCCGTTACCGGCAAGACCTACGCCTGCTTTGAGCCTGCGATAGACTATGTGGTTACCAAAATACCCAAGTGGCCGTTCGATAAATTTTTCGGCGCAAAAAGAAATCTCGGTACCAAAATGATGGCTACGGGCGAAATAATGTCGATAGGCAACTCCTTTGAGGCGTCGCTCTTAAAGGGCATACGCTCGCTTGAAATAAAACAGTTTACATTGGAGCGCGAATCGTCAAAGAACCGCTCCACCATAGAATTGAAGCAAAGAGTCATCGTTCCCGACGATGAACGGCTGTTTGACCTTGCAGAGCTTATCAGGCGCAACTATCACCTTGAAAAGCTCTCGGAAATCACGGGCATGGATCTTTTCTTCCTGCACAAGATAAAGAAAATCATTGACGCCGAGGAGGAATTGAAGGGCTATACCTTGGACAGTATCACGCCCGGCGTTATGAAATACTACAAAAAGCTCGGGTTTGCCGATGCGGGTATCGCAGAGCTTATAGGCTCGACCTCCGATGAGGTGTACAAAAAGAGGATACAAATGGGTATAACGCCCGTTTATAAAATGGTCGATACCTGTGCGGGCGAATTTGAGGCCGTTTCACCGTATTATTATTCGACCTATGACGACGTTACCGAATCTGTGCCGTCGGACAGAAAAAAGGTCATCGTTATCGGCTCGGGGCCGATAAGGATAGGTCAGGGCATCGAATTTGACTACTGCTCCGTACACTGTGTGCTTTCACTGGAGCAAAACGATATCGAAACGATAATCATAAACAACAATCCCGAAACGGTTTCGACGGACTTTGACACCTCGGATAAGCTCTATTTCGAGCCGCTTACCGAGGAGGACGTTTATAATATCATAACTCTTGAAAAGCCGGACGGCGTTGTGCTTCAGTTCGGCGGTCAGACCGCAATAAAGCTTGCAAATTTCTTGGCAAGCATGAACGTTCCCGTTTTGGGTACGCAGCCAAAATATATTGACGAAGCCGAGGACAGGGAAAAGTTTGACGATATGCTTGAAAAGCTCAATATCAAGCGCCCCAAGGGCAAGGCTGTATGGAGCGTCAAGGAGGGCATAGAGGAGGCAAACAGGCTTGAATATCCGCTGCTTGTGCGTCCGTCGTATGTATTGGGCGGTCAGGGCATGGAGATTACAAGGAATGAAATAGACCTTGTAAGATACCTTACCGACGCCTTTAAAAAGGACAGTGATAATCCCGTACTCATCGACCGCTATTTGGGCGGCAGAGAGCTTGAGGTAGACGCTATATGCGACGGTACCGATGTGCTTATACCGGGTATTATGGAGCATCTTGAGCGCGCGGGAATACACAGCGGAGATTCAATATCTATTTATCCGCCGCAGCACGTACCTGAGCATATAATCGAAAAAATAAAGGACGTGACCTACCGTATCGCATTGGAGCTTAAGGTAATTGGCATGATAAACATTCAGTTTATCGAATTTAAAAACGAGCTTTACATTATAGAGGTAAATCCCCGTTCAAGCCGTACAGTGCCGTATATAACGAAGGTCACAAACGTACCCGTTATTGATATTGCAACACGGATAATGATGGGCGAAACGCTTAAGAGTATGGGCTATAAAACGGGAATCGCTCCCGTTACAAGCACGGTAGCGATAAAAATACCCGTATTTTCAACCGAAAAGCTGCCGCAGGTAGAGGTTTCATTAGGTCCCGAGATGCGCTCGACGGGCGAAGTCCTGGGCGTCGGAAGAAGCTTTACCGAAGCGCTTTATAAGGGCTTTGTCGCGGCAGGTACAACCATTCCAAAGCCCGGCTCGACCATTCTTGCAACGATATGCGGGCATGAAAAGGATAATTTCCTCCCACTTGCAAAGCGCTGTCACGATATGGGCTGTAAATTCGTCGCAACGCCCGGTACCGCCTCATTCTTAGAGGAACACGGCATACCCGTTCAAAAAGCCAAAAAGATTTCCGAGGGCGTTCCAAACGTGCTTGACGTAATACGTTCGGGTATGATAGACCTTATCGTCGATCTCCCCGCAAAGGGCAACGACGTTTACTCCGACGGCTTTAAAATACGCCGTATAAGTACGGAATGCTCCGTATCGCTTATGACAAGCATTGACACCTTCTCCGCGATGGTGGACGTTATGGAGGTAGGTCTTACCCCCGATAAGGTTGACGTCATATCCCTTGACGATATAAAATAAAACTCAAAGGGGCTTATGGCTAAAACGATTTAAAAAACCGTTTTGCCATAAGCCCTTTTTTGTTATATCAGCTCAAAATCAAATATTCTAAACCGCTCGGCGCCGTATGTAGAAACGGGAATAAACTTTACGGTCTTAACATCCCGTTCGATCTTATGCAAAACAAATCTTTGGTGATTATCCTTTATGTGTATTTTCCGCACATTCCCCTCACCGTCATCTGTTTCGATAATATACTCCTTTATAAGTGTTTCGGGCAGCTTGAACTTTGTTTCCTTAAGCGGATAATTACACGGCATATTTGCATAATCCCTGTTAAGGTCACTGTCAAACACAAGCCGTATACTGTCCACTCTTTCGGCATTATCAAAGCTGTATTCTATGCTCTCGCCGTCCTTTAGCTCAAGGCAGTTATCCTCGCCCCTGTCTTTTCCGTTCCGTATTATATCGTGGGTGCATCTTGCCGTTTTGGTAAGCTCTGATACCTCACGGGTACAATACGGAATGTAGCAGTCGTCCGCCATGAGCTTTTGCTGTAATGCGGGAACGTCAACGTCTTCTATCGCGCAGCCTGCCTTTACCGCCATTGCGGCAGCCGTTCCGAGCGCCTGACCGAGTATGGAACAGGTCGCCATAACACGGGAGGAGCTTAACGCCGCATGGGTGACGCTTATATTCCTGCCCGCAAAAACGAGATTGCTTATATTCTTTGAGATCATAGCTCTTAAAGGAAGTCCCCAGGGGCTTGGCGCGGGGTGATATATCGTCGGGTGCCCGTCCCTGTAATAAAAGCCCTGCGGGAAATGGTCGTCCATCGTCCAGCCTGCGTATGCCACGACATCGTCAAATTTACCGCCCGCTTCAACATCATTCTGCGTTACAATATATTTGCCCTTATACCGCCTGCTCTCGCGCTTGCCCGGAACAAAGCCTATCCATTCAAGCTCATAGTTGTCAACACCGTGATCACCGTAGTTCTTCATGTGATCCCAGACTCCGTAGCAAATCTTTAAAAGCTCATCACGGCATTTGTCCGTATCGTGTATGCAGTCCCATTCACCGCCTACCTCTATCCACCAGAAATTGTTATCCTTATCATGGTCCTTGAACGGCAGATCGTCGTCCGTTTCGTACTTATACGCCCATTTTGGGGGTATGAATTCCTGTTTTTCAGGCGTCTCCCTTATCTGGAAAAGACAGCTCATCCCCATTGTCTTTTTATCTGCGGTATCGGGGGGTATCGTTTCGCTAAAATCGGCTTTTGCCTCACGCCCGTACATAAATTCCGCACCCGTAAGCGGCGCTAAAACAGAGTCGCCCGAGCAGTCCGCAAAATATTTTGCCTCTATTATGTGATACGTTTCGGCATTTGACTGCCATGCCTTTATGCTCTCTATTTCATCTCCCCGCATTACAACGTCAAAGCATGAGGTGCTAAGCAGCAGCGTCAGGTTTTCTTCCTCCATAGCCTTTCCGTACAGCACGCTGTCCCATACCGGATATTTCAAGCCCCTGTTCATATAGAAATTTTCAAGCATAAGCTCCTCGATTATGCCCGTTTCACGGTTGTCCTTTCCGTGCGCGCCGCACACCCACATACGGATCTCGCCCGACGCATTTCCGCCAAGAACAGGTCTGTCCTGAACAAGATATGTCTTTATGCCGTTTCTTGCGGAAGCTATTGCACAGCAAAGTCCTGCCATTCCTCCGCCTACGACACACAAATCGCAGCTGTGGTTTAGTGTTTTCATTTTTTTAACATTCCTTCCCTACTTTTTACCTGTATGAATTTCAGACGCTGTCTCTTGCGCATCTGCCGTATATGCGGGTAAGCTCCGCCAATTTCTTTGAAATATCCTTTGTATATGCGCCTTTTTTCATTCTCCAGCTCCAGTTTGAATGTGACGTGGACGGAACATTCATTCTCGCGCTTCCGTCAAGCTCCAGAATGTCCTGCATCTGGATTATTGCGGTATCGGATACCGACGCCAGCGCAGCAGCAATAAACCTCCACACAAATTCACTGTCGTCCGCATTTTCCGCCATGATGTATTTTTTACAGAATTCAACCGTTTTTTTGTCCGTTTCCTTTGACCAGCCAAGCGCTGTATTGTTATCGTGCGTGCCTATATAAACGACCGAATTCTTATCGTAAAGATACGGCAGATAATCGCTTTCGGAGTCCGGATCGAACGCAAATTCAAGCACCTTCATACCCGGAAATCCCGATTCCGCGAGCATTTTTATCACCGACGGAGTCAAAAATCCAAGATCCTCGGCAATTACGGGTAGAGTGCCCATCCTTGACTCGATAAATCTGAACAGCTCCGTTCCCGGTCCTTTTACCCATTTTCCGTGCTCCGCAGTCTTGTCCCCGTAGGGAATGCTGTAAAACTCGTCAAAGCCTCTGAAATGGTCTATTCTCACCACATCGTAAAGCTCGCAGGCCGCCTTTAGCCTGTCCATCCACCAGCCGTAGCCCGTTTCCCTGTGTCTTTCCCAGCGATAAAGCGGGTTCCCCCAAAGCTGACCCGTGGGCGAAAACGCATCGGGCGGACAGCCTGCGACCGCCGTAGGATTAAGGTCGCCGTCAAGCTCGTAAAGGTCGGGGTATACCCACACAGCGGCGCTGTCAAGCGCCACATAGATCGGGATATCGCCTATTATCCGCACGCCCTTATTATTTGCATAGCTTTTTAGCTTCTGCCATTGCTCGAAAAATTTATACTGCACAAATTCCCAGAACTCAACCTCATCAAAATGCGCATTTTTAAACTCCCACAGCGTATGCGGATCACGCCGCTTTAGACCCGGCTCCCATTCAAGCCAGCATTTATTGTCATTTACCGTCTTTGCGGTCATAAACAACGCATAATTGGATATCCACGCATCGTTTTTTGCAACAAATCCGTCAAAGGCGGTGCGGTCGGTATTTTTAAACCGTTCATACGCAAGCTTTAAAACCTTGAAACGGTTGGCGTATACCGCTTCATAATCGACACGCTCGCTGTTTCTTCCCCAGTCGATATTTTTATAGTCGCTTTCCTTTAAAAGTCCGTCATCCTTTAACATATCAAGGTCGATAAAATACGGGTTTCCGGCATGGGTGGAAAACGACTGATACGGCGAATCTCCGTATGAGGTCGGACCTATGGGAAGTATCTGCCAATATGTCTGATGCGCCCCGCTTAAAAAATCAACAAATTTATATGCTTCCTTTCCCACCGTACCGATACCGTACGGGCTCGGCAATGATGTGATGTGCATAAGTACTCCGCTTGCTCTCATAGGTTTGCTTTCTCCTTATCCGATATAGCTTAATATTTCCTCGGGCTTTGAGATTATATAATCTGCGCCAGCCGCTTCAAGCTCGGCACGGTCACGGAATCCCCACAGCACGCCCACCGTCGTTATGCCCGCATTCTTGCCTGTCAGTATATCGACGTTGGTATCGCCTATAAATATACATTCGTCACTGTTTTTGCCGAGCCTTTTCAATACCGCTTCGGTATAGCGTTTATCGGGCTTTGTGGGCTTCCCGTCGGCAACTCCGCTTATGACGTCAAAATACCCTTCGCCGAACACCTTTTTTATCACGTCATGTACGACATTGTCGGGCTTATTCGAGCATACCGCCATTTGTACGCCCATAGCCTTCAATTTCTTTATAAGCTCCTCTATTCCCTCATAAGCGCGGGTATCATAAAGCGGATCCGCCTCATAATACCTGTCGTAGACGGTGCATACCGCCTTAAAGCTTTCATCCGTCAGCGCATCCTGAGCCAAAAGCATACGCTCGATAAGCTTTGTCCGCCCATCGCCCACAAACAGCTTGTAGCGGTCTGTTTCAAATCCGGAAAATCCGCACTCCGAAAGTGCCAGGTTCCCGAAATGTGCGATGGCGGATATCGTATCGGTCAATGTGCCGTCAAGATCAAATATGCAGGTTTTCATAAGTATTTACCTCTGTGTTTCATTTTTATCATATGTATTGTACCACATTTTATGTTTTCTTGTAAATAGTTTGTGAACATTATCTTAGCGGACTTGATTTTTCTTTGTGTGTATGTTAGTATGTTCCCACAGGCTATGATAGGAAAGGGAATAAAAGTCTGAATAAATTCAGACAGGTAAGAGGTACTAAGGAATAGTGAATAGGTAAGGTGCAAAATGCTTCGGCATTTTGAATTATTCATATTGTTTTGTGTCTCAGAAAGGAATAGATATAAATATGAAAAAAAGTTTATTTTTGATAACGGCAGCGGCTGTTGCGGCAATATCGCTTACAGGCTGTAATAAGGCTCCCGAGGAGCCGTCTTACACACCGTCCGCTTCGGGCGATATCGTTGCGGATTTTGCAAAGGATGCGGACAAGAATATTGATATGAAAAAGGTCGAGGGTACGGACGCAACCTCAGCCGATGATAAGAACGCAAAGGGCGACGTCGGGGACTCGGTTGTGGAAATAACCAACGGAAAGGTAATAAAGTATGACGGCAGCGACGTGTTCATCGTTTCGTTCAGATTTAAGAACACGACGGGCGAAAATGCGACTTTCACGGGACTTTTTAACGTCAGCGCACAGCAGGAGGGCGGTGAGCTGCCGGTTGAGGTAGTCTTAAACGTTGACGGCGTTGACTGCAATACCGTTGCACAGGTTGTTCCCGACGGCGAAACGATCACCGTTCAGAAAGGCTATGTGCTTAAAAATACAGCTGACCCCGTAACGGTTTCGGTAAACGAATTTTCAAAGATAGAAGGTCTTGACGCAATAACAAAAACCTTTAATTTAAAATAAACAATACTAAAAGGCTGGACGGGATATTGAACAGAACCAGTAAAAACGGACAATAGAAAAAAAGAGCCTCCTATGGTATAATGGAAAAAAACCATAGGAGGTATTTTTATGCCAAGAAGTTATCGTCATATACAAGAATACGAAAAAGAAATTATTAAACTTAGAGAAAACGGATTTACCAAAAGAGAAATATGTGAAAAATATGGATTCACATTAAAACAATTAACAAATTTCATCACGCGCTACAACACAAAAGAACGCAAAATTGCTGCAGGTATCGCCATAAAGAAAAAAGGCAGACCGCCAAAGGATTATGTTGTTAGCGAGCAAGATAAGGTTGCAGAACTCAAATATATACTTGCTCGAAAAGATGCAAAAATCAAATCCTTAGAAATGGAAAATGAACTAATGCGGGATTTTCTCTCGCTCACAGAAAGGAAGTGAGAACAAGTGTAAAATATATGGTTATCTATCACCACAAAGAAAAATATTCAATTAGCGAAATGTGCAGATTCTTCGATGTATCAAGAAGCGGATATTATGGCTATGTGTCACGAATGGAAACTCCTGCAAAAGACCTACCTTTAGCTGAAAAGATAAAAGAATGTCAGGAAAACTGTGGGAAAACTTATGGTTATCGTAGAGTACATATATGGCTTGAAAGACAAGGAATACACCATAATCCCAAAACAATACTCCGTGTAATGCAGAAATACAATCTTTTATCTGTTATCAGAAGAAAAAAATATCGCAATTATGGTGAGCATCTACATCGTTATCAAAATTTGTTGAACAGACATTTTAATGCTGAACGACCAAATCAAAAATGGGTTACGGACATTTCATATATAAAGACAAAACAAGGAACATTGTACTTGTCGATTATCAGAGATTTGTTTGACAACAGTATTGTTGCTTACAAAACCGGAACTGAGCAGAATATCAACCTCGTGCTTTCCACAATTAGAGAAGCAAAGAAAAAGGAAAAAGTCACTGCAGAGTTGCAGCTCCACAGTGACCAAGGCTTTCAGTATACATCCCATGCGTACTTTAAGCTAACTAAATCATACAACATTACGCCATCAATGTCAAGGAAAGGAAATCCATATGACAATGCATTAGCTGAAAATTTCTTTTCAATCCTCAAAACCGAATGTATTTATCGCACTAAGATTGAGAGTTATGAGGAGGCTCGCCTCCTCATAGGTGAATACATCCATTTTTACAACAACGAAAGAATACAACTGAAAACAAAACTGACTCCGCTTGAAAAACGAAGTCAGTATGTTGCTTAAATTTAATATTTATACCATAGGCACTCTTTTTTGTGCTGTCTGTACAAATTGGGGCAGTTCA
>CACZPW010000178.1 GCA_902783115.1 uncultured Ruminococcus sp.
AAAGCCCGCCCGCCGTTTTTACAAGCTCAAACAGGTATTCAAGCGACATCTGCGCCGATGACAGCAACAGCTTTTGCTCATAGCCCGTTATATTATCGTCTGCGTCCATAAAGCACTGTTCGCCGAATATTTCGGGACGGTTATCAATATCGGGAAGCTTTTTATACACCTCTGCGGCAACGTATTCGGCTGCCTCGATGCCGGGATAAAGAGTGAGGATATGCACACCCTCCTCCGTTTCTACCTCCATGCCTGGTATCACCGTAACGCCAAGCTCCTTCCCGACCGCCATTGCGGCACGGACGTTGCCCACCGTATTGTGGTCGGATACGGCTATCGCATCAAGACCCTTTATGCTCGCCATGCCGACTATATTGTTCGGAGTCATATCCGCATCGCCGCATGGTGACAGCGCGGAATGAATATGGAAATCGTAGTACAGCATCAGCTCAGAGCCGCAAAGCCCGCCGCAAGCTCGTATGCGGTCTTGTCGCTGCCAAAAACTATTATATCCTGCATATTGCATTTTTCGGTGACGCCCGCATCGGGCACAACGCCCTCGGCAAGTATCACGCACGCAGTATCGGCTAAGGATGCGACCGCCGCAATATTGATATTGCTCATTATCGTTATCCACGCATCGCCGGGCTTGGCTCTGCCCATTACCCAGCTCAAAAGATCGCCTATGTAACAGCCCGTTACTTCCTTGTCCTCATAGCCCTCGGCACTTATAAGCTTTAGCTTGAGAGCCTCCTGAAGCTCAGATACCTTCATCCGATTTCTCCTTTTTCAAAAGCCTGGTCATTTCCTCACGCATCTTTACGATACAGTCCTTATCGCTTGTGTAGCCCCGTACTATATCCTCCGCCTTCGCCCGGCAGGACGGTGAGCCGCAGGCTCCGCAGTCAAGCTTCGGGAGAGTTTCGTATATGCGCTCGATCTCCTGCATCTTCTCCATTGCAACACGAAAATCATCGTCAAGCCGCATAATATATACGGGCTCGAGGTCGTTTTTCCAGAGCATATCGGGGATATTGAGTCCCGAAAGAGGATATGCCTCCTCGTCCGCAACTATCATATTCTCCATACGGCTTGCCGCCACAAACGGATTTTCAACGTTCAAGGGCCCGCCTACGCAGCCGCCGGGACAGGAGCAAAGCTCCAGAAAATCCGCGTCGATATTATCGTTTTCCATTTGTTCAAGTATCTTTATCGCGTTGCCTATGCCGTCGGCATGGATGACCTTCGGCGACGGTACTCCGGCGCTTTCGCCGCCGCCCCGTCCCCAGGATATGCCCTTGATGCTTGCGCGGGCGATCTTTTCCGGCTTGTCGATGGTCTTTAATACCGGCAAAAGCTCCGCATACATATCGTTTACGGAGAACGCCCCGTTTATCACAGGCTCCTTTAAGAACATATACGTCCTGATACTTGTCATTTTCGCAGGACATGGCGTTATGAAGAACACGCCTATATCCTTGCTGTCAAGTCCCGTTTTTTCTATAGCCTCACGCCTGGTATGCTCTGCCGCAACCTCCATCGGCGATATAAGCTTTACTATATTATCTATAAGATCGGGAAATCTTATACTTATCAATCTGTTGATAACAGGGCACGCCGAGCTTATGGCGGGCTTTGGCAAAGTCCCGTCCAGCATCATTTTTGCGGTCGAAGCCGTCACATACTCCGCACCCCTCGCCACCTCGTAAACGTCGTCAAAGCCGAGCTTTTTAAGTCCCGTAAGAATAACATTCACGTCCGTTATGCCCGGAAACTGCCCGTAAAACGACGGCGGCGTCATTATGATATTATATTTGTATTCGCTTGTAAGAACTCTGGGATCTGTTATGCTTCTTTTTGCATGATACGGACAAATGCGTATACATTCGCCGCAGTCTATACATCTTTCTTTGATTATCCTCGCCTTGCCGTCACGAACACGGATCGCCTCTGTGGGACAACCCTTTACGCAGTTCGTACAGCCGTGGCATTTGTCGGAATCAAGCGATACAGAATGAAAATACATTTTGCGCTCCTTTCACCCGATACGGCAAAATACCGTTCAAATAAGGGTATGACGCTTTTTGACGGTGTCAGAACAGCTTTATGGTAAGCACTACCGTCGTACCCTTTCCAAGCTCAGATTCTATCTTCATATCATCGGTGTATTTTTTTATGTTGGGAAGCCCCATGCCCGCACCGAAACCAAGGTCGCGTATCTCGTCCGAGGCTGTGGAATAGCCCGCGCACATCGCACGCTCTATATCCTCGATCCCCGGTCCGTGGTCGGTAAAGGTTATCACGATACTGTCGGGTCCTATTTCCGCATCACAAAAACCGCCCTGCCCGTGTATAACGGTATTTATTTCCGCTTCATACATGGCGATGGACACCTTGCGTATCACATCGGGGGGCACGCCGATTTTTTTGAGCATCGTCTTGAAATCACTCGATGCCTCGCCCGCTGCGGCAAAATCCGTTCCCGAAATCTCGTAATGCTTAATCATGCTCCCTGCCTCGCAATCCTTTATCATAGAGCATACCGCACGCGCTATACAAAGGATGCTTCGTGGCGATAAGCGTTATGCCTCTCTCCTTTGCAAGCTCTACCACCTCGTCCGCCGGCAGCTTGCCGCGCACAAAGCACACCGCAATAATGTCCATCATTTCCGCGGTGCGTATCACCTGCTGATTCATAAGTCCGGTAAGAAGCATTGCCTGATCCTTTACAAATGCAAGCACATCGCTCATAAGATCACAGCCGCACGCCATATGTATATCTATACTTTCGACAGCTTCGCTGCCCTCGCCGGTTATGACTTTAGCGTCAAGTATTTGGCAAATATCCTTTAACAGCATATCCCTACCTCACTTTTTTGGCTGCGGCGTTATTCGTACTTGGCAAGAATACCGTCAAGCTGGTCAACGGTCAGTCTGCCGTATACTTCGTCATTTATCATCATAACAGGCGCAAGTCCGCAAGCGCCGACGCAGCGGCAGGCGTCAAGAGAAAACTTGCCGTCCGGCGTACATTCTCCGCCCTCAATGCCAAGCTTTTCCATAAGCGCATTGTAAATATCTCCGCTGCCCTTTACATAGCAGGCAGTACCTAAGCATACGCTTATCTGATACTTGCCCTTGGGGTATAACGAAAACTGTGAATAGAATGTTGCAACGCCATAGAGCTTTTCAAGCGGTATAAGCGTCTCGTCGGAAATTTTCTTTAAAACCTCCTCGGGAAGATAGCCGTAAATATCCTGAGCCTCCTGTAACAGCGTCATTGTGGCGTCTGTACGTCCCTTTAACCCAGAGATTACTTTCATAAGCTTTTCTTCCTGTTCTTTCGTTCCGTTGAAGGGAACCTTTTGTTTCTTTTCAGCCATTGCTAACCTCCATAAAGTCCTTGTTAAAAAATTATCATTTTCAAAAACTAATTATACCATAAAACTTTTTAAATTTCCACATATTATCCACACAATAATTATTTTTGTCTAATACTTATAAATTTGTATAAAAAACTTGTGTAATTCTAACAAAAGTCACACAAAAGGGCTGTTCAAAGCTTTATCCTTTGTAACAACCCGTTTTGTTTATGCCGTTATTTTGTTTTTTCTTCGACCGTGAATTTATCATCGGCTACGGTGACGGTAATGTCATCGCCCGGCTTTATGTCGGCGTCGATTATCTTTTCGGATAACATATCCTCAAGCTCCGTCTGGATCGCGCGTCTTAACGGTCTTGCGCCGTATACGGGATCGTAGCCCGCCTTTGCTATCTTTGCCACAGCCTCATCCGAGAACGCTACGCTGATGTCGTTTGCCTTTAAGCGGCTTGTAAGACTTTTGAGCATGATCTTTGCGATATTTTCGATATCGGTCTCGGTAAGTCTGTCAAATACGATTATCTCATCGATCCTGTTTAAAAATTCGGGCTTGAAGGCTCTTTTGACCTCGTCCATGACCTTGGACTTTATCGCGTCCTTTTCGCTCTTTGTATCGTTTTCCTCCTTCTTGAAGCCCAGATGTGAGGAATTGTTGCCGAGGATATCCTTTGCGCCGAGGTTTGAGGTCATGATAAGAACGGTGTTCTTAAAATCTATCTTACGCCCCTGCGCGTCGGTCAGAATTCCGTCCTCAAGCACCTGCAGAAGAATGTTGAACACGTCCGGATGCGCTTTTTCAACCTCGTCAAAGAGTACGACCGAATACGGATGCTTTCTTATTTTTTCCGTAAGCTGACCGCCCTCCTCAAAGCCTACATAGCCCGGAGGCGAGCCGATGAACTTGGATACCGAATGTTTTTCCATGTACTCCGACATATCAACTCTTATAAGTGCGTCCTCCGAGCCGAACATCGCCTCCGAAAGCGCCTTTGAAAGCTCCGTTTTACCTACGCCGGTAGGGCCTAAAAACAGGAACGAGCCAATGGGACGCTTAGGATCCTTCAATCCTGCCCTGCCCCGCTTTATAGCCTTTGCAACTGCGGTCACCGCCTCATTCTGACCTACCACACGCTCATGGAGTATCGCTTCAAGGTTTTTAAGCCTCTGACTTTCCTCCTCCTTGAGCTTCATTGCCGGGATATGCGTCCAGTCCGCCAGGATCTCCGCAATATCGTCGTCCGTAACTACAAGCTCCTTTGACGTGCCGCTGCCCTTCCATTCGGATTTGAGCTTTTCCACCTCGTCCTTTAAGGCGCTTTCCTTATCACGGAGCTTTGCCGCCTTTTCAAAGTCCTGCGCGGTTATTGCCTCCTGCTTCTCGCTTGCAAGCCGTTCAAGCTCCTTTTCCTTGTCCTTCAAGTCGGCCGGCTCCGTCTGTGAGCCGAGCCGCTTTTTCGACGCCGCCTCGTCAACAAGGTCGATTGCCTTGTCGGGCAAAAATCTGTCCGTAATGTACCTGTACGACAGCTTCGCCGCCGCTAAAAGCGCATCATCGGTTATCCTTACGCCGTGATGTACCTCGTACTTGTCACGGATACCCTTCAATATCTCTACCGTTTCGTCTACCGTCGGCTCTCCGACAGTCACGGGCTGGAATCTGCGCTCTAAGGCTGCGTCCGCCTCAACGTATTTTTTGTACTCCTTAAGTGTGGTTGCGCCGATAAGCTGCAGCTCGCCCCTTGCCAAAAACGGCTTTAAGATATTTGAAGCATCCATTGAGCCCTCCGCCGAGCCTGCGCCGACGATGGTGTGCATCTCGTCTATGAAGAGTATGACGTTTTTCGCTTCAAGCACCTCTTCGATGACCTTTTTAAGACGTTCCTCAAATTCGCCCCTGTATTTTGCGCCTGCCACCATGCCCGACAAGTCCACCGCAACAAGCCGCTTATCCTTTAACGGCTCAGGTACGTTTCCCGCCGCTATACGCTGTGCAAGTCCCTCGATTACCGCGGTCTTGCCGACGCCCGGCTCACCTATAAGGCACGGATTGTTCTTTGTACGCCTCGATAATATCTGGATTATTCTGTCTATCTCGTTATCCCTGCCGATAACGGGATCGAATTTGTTTTCCCTTGCAAGGGCGGTAAAATCCCTGCCGTGATTATCGAGTGTGGGCGTGTTGGTCTTGCCCGCCGCCTTTTTTGAAAACGGTGCGGCTGCGTCCTGCCCGCCCTCTATGGAATTGACCGTTTCGGAATAAAACGCCGCCAGATTGAGTCCCAGACTTGTAAGTATCTTTGCGCCGACGCCGTCGCCGTCACGGATTATCGCCATGAGCAGATGCTCCGTCCCCACATACCCGTGTCCGAGTCTGCGTGCTTCAAGCGCGCTTATTTCAAGTATCCGCTTTGAACGGGGTGTAAGCGGTAATTCGGCGGTTTTGGGTACCGCCTCGCCCGTACCGATGTACTGGCTGATTTTTTCCGTTACCTTTTCCCCGTCAACGCCTGCGTTTTCAAGCACCTTTGCCGCAACGCCGCTTCCTTCCCTTATAAGTCCGAGCAATAAATGCTCCGAGCCGATGTAGTTGTGTCCAAGCTCCGCCGCGCTGTCGTGCGCTTCATTTATCGCTATTTTTGCTTTTTCGGTAAAATTTGAAAATAACATAATATCACCCTCCTTGTAATTGTTTGTGCCGTAAATTTCGGTTTATGTGCCTGAATTGATATTATGGTAACGGACCGTCGGGGACGCCGGTCCCTACAAAATTGCATTCTGGTATGT
>CACZPW010000179.1 GCA_902783115.1 uncultured Ruminococcus sp.
CATAGGTCAGAGAAAGGGCTTGAATTTGGCGCTTCCAAAGCCTATGTATGTTTGCAAAACCGATATTGAGAGCAATAAAGTGATCTTGGGTGATGATGCGGATCTGTTTTCTAAATCCCTGTATGCGGGAGATATAAATCTGATCGCGTGTGATGATATAAAAACACCGATACGGATAAAATCAAAAATAAGATACAGCCAAAATGAGGAATGGGCTACTGCCGTGCAAACGGATAATGACGAGATACACGTTGAGTTTGACAGCCCGCAAAGAGCTATAACCAAAGGTCAGGCGGTCGTGTTCTATGATGACGATATCGTGATAGGCGGCGGCGTGATAAAGTAAAAAAAGCGGGAGTGTGTTTATAAAACAGCTCCTGTTTTTTGGATCATGACTTTTTTATCATATTTTTTTCGTATTTTTGACAATATCCCCTTGACGAATGGCGAAGTTTTGTATTAAAATATATCTTGGTGATATTTCTAAGGGAGAAAAGACGATGAAAACAGGCTTTGATAATGAAAAATATTTAAAGATGCAATCCTCGCATATAAAGGAGCGTATTTTGCAGTTTGGCGGAAAGCTGTATCTGGAATTCGGCGGAAAGCTGTTTGACGATTTTCATGCTTCCCGTGTGCTTCCGGGCTTCAAACCTGACAGTAAGATAAATATGCTGCTTCAGCTAAAGGATCAGGCGGAAATAATTATTGCCATAAATTCTCTCGATATAGAAAAAAGTAAGGTAAGAAGCGATCTGGATATTACCTATACGCTTGATACCCTGCGTCTTATAGACGCATTCAGGAGCAAAGGGCTTTATGTGGGGAGCGTTGTTCTTACTCGGTTTAAGGGTCAGCCGTCCGCAGAAAAATTCAGGGTGCGGCTTGAGTCTATGGGCATGAAGGTATACCGCCACTATCCCATAGAGGGGTATCCGTATAATATATCCACGATAGTAAGCGACGAGGGGTACGGGAAGAACGAGTTTATCAAAACCAAAAATCCGCTTGTCGTAGTTACGGCGCCGGGACCGGGCAGCGGAAAAATGGCGGTTTGCTTATCACAGCTTTATCATGAGCATAAAAACGGAGTAAATGCAGGGTATGCCAAATTTGAGACATTCCCTATATGGAATCTGCCGCTTAAGCATCCGGTAAACATTGCCTATGAGGCGGCAACGGCGGACTTGAACGATGTCAATATGATAGATCCGTTCCACCTTGAAGCATACGGCGAAACTACGGTAAATTATAATCGCGACGTTGAGATATTCCCCGTCCTCAAAACTATGTTTGAGCGCATTTACGGAGAATGTCCGTATAAATCACCTACGGATATGGGCGTAAATATGGCGGGTAACTGCATAACGGACGATGAGGCGGTATGTGAAGCGGCAAAGGCTGAAATAATAAGAAGGTATTACAGCGCACTTTGTAAAAAACGCCAGACAAATTCGGGTGATGATGAAATACATAAAATAGAGCTTTTGATGCAGCAGGCGGAAACGGATGTCAGTGACAGAGCCGTGGTAAAAGCGGCGCTTTTAAAAGCGGAGCTTACGGGAGAGCCTGCAACGGCTATGGAAATGCCCGACGGCACAATACTTACGGGAAAGACCTCAAAGCTTTTGGGTGCGTCGAGTGCGCTTATTTTAAACGCTTTGAAATATCTTGCGGGTATTGATGATTCCATAAGGCTTATAGAGCCGTACATTATAGAGCCGATCCAGGATCTTAAGGTGAATTATCTGCGAAATAAAAATCCGCGTCTGCATACAGATGAAGTCTTGGTAGCACTTTCGATATGTGCCGCAACAAATGATAACGCGAAAAAGGCGGTTGACGCACTTAAGCTTTTGCGGGGTCTTGAAGCGCATTCGACTGTAATACTTTCACAGGTGGATATAAACGTATTCAAGAAGCTTGGAATAAATATCACCTGTGAGCCTGAATACCAACGCAAATCATTTTATCACAAATAAGAAATATATATTAAAGAAAAGGGGTACAGATATGAGTATTAAACTTACCGGACGTATTGATTCCAATAATGCTGCGGCGCTTGAAAAGGAGATATATGCAAAGCTTGACGGCAGCGAAAACGAGCTTATACTTGATATGGAGGAGCTTGAATATATTTCAAGTGCGGGGCTCAGAGTCATATTGCGTCTTAAGAAGGATTATCCGGATATCCGCATCATAAACGTAAATTCCGATGTGTATGAAATATTGGAAATGACGGGCTTTACTGAAATTGTGAACGTTGAAAAGGCATACAGAACGGTATCCGTTGAGGGCTGTGAGGAGATAGGACGCGGCGCAAACGGCACGATATACCGTATCGACCGGGACAATGTTGTCAAGGTGTATAACGACAGCGGTGCGCTTGAGGATATCATGCATGAGCGTGAGGTTGCAAAGCTTGCGCTCATTCTCGGAATACCGACCGCAATCTCGTATGACGTCGTTAAGGTGGGCGACAGCTACGGCTCGGTGTTTGAGCTGCTTAACGCCAGATCGTTTTCGCAGATCCTTGATGCAGAGCCCGAAAAGCTTGATTGGTGTGTCAAGGAATATGTGGATATGATGAAAAAGATACACAGCACCGAGGTTCCTGACGGTAAGCTGCCGGATATGCGAGAAACGGCGCTTGATTGGGCAAAATTCGTGGTTGACTATCTGCCTGAGGAGGCGGGCAAAAAGCTTGTTTCCCTTGTAGAGGCAATACCGTATGACAATCATATGATACACGGTGATTACCATACAAAGAACCTTGAAATGACGGGCGACGAGGTCTTGATCATAGATATGGATACTCTTGCTGTGGGACACCCGATATTTGAGCTTGCGAGCATATACAATGCGCTTATAGGATATTCCGAATACGATCATGACGTCTTCAGGCAGTTCCAGGGCTTTGACCGGGAGCTGGGGATCGAGTTCTGGAAAAGGTCGCTTGCCGCATATCTTGATACGACGTGCGAGGCAAAGCTTCGCGAGGTCGAGGACAAGGCGAGAATTATCGGTTATACCCGTATGATAAGGCGTTCGATCAGGAGAAAAGGACTTGAGACGGAAAAGGGAAGAGCGGAAATAGAATTGTGGAAGAGCGAGCTTTTGGAGCTTCTTGAAAATAACGATACTCTTTTATTCAGCATAAGCGAGCTTGATATCGAGGCAAATAAGGAAAATCTTATGATCGTGCAGGATTTTGTTGAAGAAAAGCTTTCAAAGATTGACTGTTCACCAAAAATTGCCATGCAAATAAATTTGGCTGTAGAAGAGATATTCGTCAATATTGCAAGCTATGCATACGCGCCGGTCAAGGGCAACGCTACGGTCAGGGTAGAGGTTTTTGACGATCCGCTTTCCGTTACGATAACATTTATAGATCACGGTGTACAGTATGATCCTCTTTCAAAGGAGGATCCCGATGTTACTCTTTCGGCAGAAGAGAGAGGAATAGGAGGACTGGGTATTTTTATGACAAAGCAGATTATGGACGATATTGTCTATGAATATGCCGACGGTGCGAATACTTTGACCTTGAAAAAGAATTTATAATCAAAAAATATTAAAATAATAAAGGAGATTTGATATGGTTATCTTTAAGAATACCGACAATGAAAAGCTTACTCTTGCGCCCGAGGGCCGTGTTGATACGATCACGGCGCCGGAGCTTGAAAAGGCATTAAAGGACTCATTGGATGGAATAGAGGCGCTTGTTTTTGATTTTTCCAAGCTTGAATACATTTCTTCTGCGGGGCTCAGAGTGCTTCTTGCGGCGCAGAAGCTTATGAATAAGCAGGGAACTATGAAAATAGTCAACGTAAGCGACGCCATTATGGAGGTTTTTGAGGTCACGGGCTTTAGCGACATTCTTACTATCGAGTAATGATTTAAAACCCGTAGATATATCATTTAAAATGCAGTGAAAGGAAGTGTGGACAATGGGCGGTTACGGGAAAATAGATTTACACATGCATTCGTCTGTTTCCGACGGAACGGACACTCCCGAACAGCTTCTTGCCCATGTAAAGGAGAAAGGGATATCGGTCTTTTCCCTTACCGACCACGATGCAATAAAGGGCTGCCGTATCATACGTGCGGCGCTTGATAAATGTGATGCGGCGTCAAAACCGCTGTTTGTAAACGGTGCGGAATTTTCCTGCAAGGATGAAAACGGCAAATACCATATTCTCGGCTACGGCTATGATTTGGACGGCAAAGCGATAAATTCGCTTGTGGAAACCGGACATTCCTACCGTATGCATAAGGTAATGGCAAGGCTTGATTTTATTAAACGGCAATTCGGGTTTTCCTTTCCGCAGCATGAAATAAAAAGCCTGCTTTCAATGGATAATCCAGGCAAACCGCATATAGGCAATCTTATGGTCAAATACGG
>CACZPW010000180.1 GCA_902783115.1 uncultured Ruminococcus sp.
CGCCTTAACCGTCTGCTGAGGGCTTGTCTTATTCCACGTATTCCTGTTCGACTTTTATTCCGTATTTGAATTCTACCACGATCCTGTCGTCGTACATCTTGATCTTGTTTACCAGCTTCTTTATCACTACCACAAAAATTTTACCGCTTATACATTTCCTCTGTCCACTTCGCATATTCCGCCCTGAATTTTGTATATTTTTTTTCGGGTATGGAAAGCGTTGTGCCGTTATCAAGAGTGAGTTTGAAGCGACAAATGTTTTTTATATGGTCAGGGTTGACAAGATAGCTTTTGTGCGGCTGAAGAAATATATCAGGATATTTTTCCATAAAATAGTCCGTATTCTTGGTAGATTGAACATCTTCCGCTGCCGTGTGAATTATCGAATTCTTACCGTGATTAAATTTCTCGATCCATAGAACGCTGTCCGATAAATAGCTACAGATCTGTCCGTCCTTTGTCTTGAAAAGAATGCGCTTGCCTGGCGGGATGACAGCTTGATTCGTATTGACATCTTGGCTGTGCGTTGCATATATGAAGTCCTGATCGTCAAGATCACAGCCGTTTGAGATATGTATCTTCACCATTTTAGGAGTAGTAACCGTCTCACCGTTTTCACAAATTATTTTCCGCTCGATCCATGTTAAATCAATGCGCTGATGATGCATTTGTGTCATGCCGTCAGGATAATGAGTGTATATTGAAAAAAGCAGAATTACGCAACAGCATTTAGACTTAAGCGGCACAGAATACTCGGTGACATTTCCCATCGTAAACGTCAGATCGGGAGTCTCCTTTGACCAAGCTTTGATAATTGCCTCCTTTGATTGCAAGAGCTGCTTATTGGCAGGACCGATCCATAAAACATCATCATCGGTATATTGAAAAAAGGGCTCCAGATTATTTTTATAATATTCCGACACTATATTGTAAGAAAGTTTCATAATATCACTGATAACCATAATGACCTCCAAAAAAAATCAATCGAGTGTTTATATAAATAATACCGCAATCTGACATCAAAATCAAGTTATTTTGTTCTTTTTACAAGTGATTTTGCAAAATAATATTTAAAAATCTGTTGTTTTATGGTATCATAAACTGATAAATCAGTAATAAAATGCCATTTGATTTACTAACCAAAAAACAAATTGCGTTTTTAGCATAAAAAAACGAAAAGGAGACGGACAGATATGAAAAAGAGATTTTACGGTATGTTATGTGTACTTTTGGCAATCGCTCTGCTGCCGATCACAGCGTTTGCGGCGCAAAAGCCGGCAGATACGTCAAGCGAAGAGATTGTTACGGTTATCGTTGAGGTAAAGGGCGATGCCGTTTTAGATTCTCAAAGCGTCAAGAACTTGGGATATAAAAACCTTAACACCAATGATGAAAAGGTGTTGGAAAAAAAGGTTCGTACCGCTCAAACAAAGGTACAATCGGCAATTAAAGGTACTTTGAAGGAAGATACTCCGATTTTATTTACTTACACCCATGTTTTTAACGGATTTGCGATGAAGATCGCCAAAAGTGACATTGATAAAATAGAGGCTCTGCCCGATGTTGAAAAAGTGTATCAAGACTCCGTATTTAAGATTATCGACGGCGAAGAACAAAATCCGATTCGCGCGGAAGAAACATCCGAGGCTGAAGAAAAACTTAATCTCGGAAGCGATATGATGGACCTTGAATATATGCATGAGAGCGGGTTTACCGGCAAGGGACTTGTTATAGCCGTAATTGATACAGCATTTGATGTTAATCACATAATGTTTTCCGAGCCTGTTTCAAATCCCAAATTATCAAAAACCGATATTGCAAACCTTATAAAAAACAATTCCTTATCTGTATGTAATGCCGGAGCATCAATATCGGCAAACCGTGTTTACCGTAGCGAAAAGATACCTTTTGCGTTCAATTACTATAGTTTGAGTGCAGATACATATGTCGGAAATGAGGATCACGGTATGCACGTTGCGGGCATTGCGGCAGGCAATCATGGTATTGACCTTGACGGTAACATATTTGTCGGCGCGGCACCCGATGCGCAATTGTTGCTTTTGGCGTGCGGTACGGGAACAGGCAGAGGAGCTCTCAGCGACGCCTCAATTCTTGCGGGAATGGAGGATGCCGCAAAACTCGGCGCCGACATTATAAACTGCAGCTTTGGCGCGGTAAATGAATACAGTAAAACTCCTGTAGTTACGGCTGTCAACACTGCACGCAACGCAGGTATCATGGTTTGTGTTGCTGCAGGCAATGACGGCAGAGGATACGGCGAACCGATTCCTGCAGACATTATCGACTATTCAACCCTATCAAGGCCGACAGATGTGACAGCCGCTATTTCTGTTGCGAGCGCGGACAATACCTATAATTATGAAACCTTTTATGTCTTTGAAGCTGACGGAAATGAAATACATTATAACAGTCTGAATAAATCAGTTTCATTTTATGATACTCTGCAAGGTCAGGACTATGAGTATGTTTATGCGGGAAAGGGACTTGAAAGCGACTTCGATAATATTGATTTCAGCGGAAAAGTCGCCCTCTTGGATTATGGTGACATTCCTTTCCGGAATAAGGCATTAAATGCACAGAACGCCGGCGCTGTCGCTGTTGTCATTTCCTATATAACAACACAGAACATAGCAATGGCACCGGGCGATCCTTTGCAGATACCCGTAGCTGTTATTTCGGAAAATGATATAAATAAGCTGATTGATGCGGAGAATAAAACAATTACCGTTTTGGAAGGGTTAAGAAAAGAGTTCGTATATAACAGCGATATTCAAATGAGCTCGTTTTCTTCCTGGGATACCGAACGCAATCTGGAATTGAAGCCGGAAATCACCGCTCCGGGCGGAAATATATACTCATCCATCAATGACGATAATTTCGGGTTTATGTCCGGAACATCCATGGCGACGCCGTTTTTCGCCGGCGCATCTGCGCTTTTGATGGAATATATGGCGGCAAACCTCGATAAATATGATGCGCAGACAAACCGCGCAACGCTTATAGAGAATCTGTTTATGAGTACGGCTGATGTGATAATGCAAGACAACGAAAACAGCATCCCTTATTCACCGCGCCTTCAGGGTGCAGGCCTTGCAAATATCCAAAAAGCCGCAAATACGCCTGTAATTCTGCTTGGCGATGAGTTTACGGCAGACGGTTATACCTACAGAAAATCCAAAATAAGTCTTCGCAGCATAAATCTTGATGATAATAATACATTTTCCGTGTCCTTTACGGCAAGAAATATAACGAATGAGCCTGCTACATACGACAGTTTATCAATGAAGGTTATAACCGACGACGCTGACGAATTCGGGTATATCGGGGACATGAGAGAACTGAGCTTTTCTGCGGAATTCCCCGAAAGTGTGACCGTTCCCGCAAACGGAGAGGTAACGCTCAAAATTCCTGTAACGCTTGACAAGGAAGAGCTTGACGAAAATGCAGAGGTATTCACTAACGGTTTCTATATTGACGGCTATGTATTTCTTGACAATTCCGATGATAATATTCCTATGCTTAACATTCCGTTTACGGGATTTTACGGAGATTGGAATGCGCAGCCTACCCTTGACGGATATATATTTGATGATAATTTGCTGTCGGGGACATATTTGTATACATCAACATACAGACTGCCCGACGGAGGTTACGACTCTCAATATGATGATCTTAAACTTGGATATAACTTGTTCAATGAATATGACTCCCGTTTCAGCGGCAAGGAATATGTAGGAATATCACCAAACTTTGACGTCGAGGCGGACTATTTGCGTGCCGTATTCAAGCCGCTACGTATGACTGGCAAGACTGATTTTGCCATTTGCGATAAATCCGGAAACGAGCTTATGAGAGAATCCGACGGTACAGAGGGAAACTATTACTTTGCAGGAAAATATAAATCCTCATATATAGGGTTCAGTCAGGACAAACTAAGCAATTTGCCGGACGGAGATTATGTCTTTAAGATATATGCGGGATTCAAATTCGCAGAACCATACGAGCAAAATGAAGAAATAGAAATACCGTTCTACATTGACCGCAAAGCACCGCGGTTCACCGATTTTTCCATCAGTGAAGACGGCAGTGAGCTTAATCTGACCGTCAGCGACAATCGTTATCTTATGGGATTTGTTGTGTCAGGAATGTCAGGCGGGAAACAAGCTTTTGTTTCGTATCCTATCATGGCGCAAAAAGAGTATACGACTACTATTGATGTTTCGGAATTTGAAAAAGATACCATTTCCGTGGAGGTACTTGACTATGCGTATAACAAGGCGAAAGTAAGTAATCGTCCCCCTGAATTCAGATATGACGGAAGATCGGGCACCGAATTTTCATTTACGGCAAATAACGCTACGGGTAATGATATTCCTTGCACATTGGTTTTAGGATTGTATTTGAAAGATCGTTTGGTAGGGCTTACCCTTAAAGATGAAACGATAAAAAACGGCACATCACATAAGTATTTTGATTTGGACTGCGATGTTTATGATACAATCAAACTCTTTGCTTGGGAGAGCTTTGAAAGTATGAAGCCGATTTGTGAAAATTTTGAATATTGACCATCAGTAAAAAGCGCCCGTTACCGAAGTAACGGGCGCTTTTTATTTTCTTGTCAGTTTATTTCCGCTGTGCCGGTGTCTGTGATAAGTTCTGACGCGCAAAGTGTTCCCCAACTGAACACCGTTGCGAACTGTCCTCCTCCGCCTACCAAATTCAGGTCTCCGGTCACCCATGGTGCTGTGATGCCGTAATAACCGTATTCACTTTTTACTTCGTGCCCTGCCATTTTGGCACCGTCAGCAATGTTATCAGGTCCCGAAACTTCATCGCGAAGCAACCATGCCGCCTGATCAGACAGGAATCGTGCCGCAATTTCATCCGTATATCCCAAATCGGTCAGTTCTTTTATACGGTCTTCGTCGCTTTTACCGTTAACAACGATTTCTACCACCTTTTTATACTGATCCACATCAAGAACGCCTGTCCGGACATTAGCGGAGGTCTTTGGAACGCTGCGCTGGGAATCATTTGGATAGCTGCCGTCCTCGTTTTTTCCGTAAGACAAAGAATATCCGCCGTCGCCGCCGTCACGGCTGACATCAAGTTTTCCTGAAAGCTTCTCTATACTGTCGATACTCTCCGCAAGAAAACCGCCATAGACAGGCCATGCCAGATTAAAGTGCAGATTTCCGTTGTTATCGTAAAGGACAATAGTTTCCTTTGCGTTTTCGGGAGAAATCAGATCGTATGCCGTAACAGGCCAATTCTCATCGCTGTTTTTCACAAGCTCATAGATTTCCGAGCCGCTCATTGCGGAAAAAGCCTGCTTCTGTCGCTCAGAATCCAGCGCTTTAAATTCTTCATAGCTCAATGAGTTCACAGCAAAGCGCCGGAAGATAGCCGCAATCTGGGCACGGGTTGCATTTTCCTTCGGTGCAAGAGTACCGTCGCCCATGCCGGTGATAATACCCTTCATAGTCATCCAGCAAAGCGGTTCATAGGCGTATTCCGACACATCCGCCGCATCGGAGAAATTGAGCGGGAATGCCCATGCGCCTGTAAAGCCACTGCCCGCGGTTTTAGCGTATCTGTATAAAATAGCCGCCAGCTGTTCTCTTGTCACTGGGGTATCGGGTGAAAACTCGTTTTCGCCGGTTCCGCTGACTATGCCCTCGGAAATTGCCCACGCCACCGCGTCTGCGTACCATGCATCGTCCTTTGTATCGGCGAAAAGCGATTTTGCCGTAGCAGCAGGCGTGTCTGCCATTCTCCAAAGCATGGTTACCACCATAGCGCGTGTGGCGGTATCATTCGGGGCAAATTTGTCCTCACTTACTCCGTACATCAAAGAGTTGTCAACAGCCCACGAAATCGCGTCTGCATACCAATCATCCTTATTCATATCTGCAAAGCGTTCGGATGAGGCGTTCGCCATCGCGACGGGCGCTATACTCAGGCACAGCACAAGTGCGAGAAGAACGGAAATTGATTTTATGATTTTCATTTGTTTCTTACTTCCTTTCATTTATTTAAGTACTACCTAATAATTACAGCGTAGTTTATAAATTCTTTTTTATCGTAAGGATATTCTTTCCGTCTTTATATTCGTAGTCAACAGCATCCATGCTCTTTTTGACGATCAAGATACCCATACCGCCTATTGGTCTGTCCTCTATTGATTGCGTAGTATCCGGATCAGCCTTTGCAAGCGGGTCATACGGAACTCCGTTATCGACAAATGTGATCTCAACAGCAAGGGGTTCTTTCACAACATCCACCTTCACCGTTGCATATCCGGTCTCTGGATTATACGCATAGTGGGCGATATTTGAAAAAAGCTCATCCACCGCTACATCAATCGCCGTCTGTTCCCTTATCCCACATCCGTATTCTGCAAGCATTTCATCTACAAATTCGGTTACTTTATCCACATTTTCAGGTGTCGCTTCTAAAGTCAGCTCTTTCATAGCACATATCTCCTCTTTTTTTACCTGTCCTTGGCATGTGTTTTTTTATTCTGATTCACCCAAATATCTCACGCACAGCATTGTAATATCATCCGACTGTTCCGCTCCTTTTACAAAATTCTCTACGTCTGCTGTTACCATTTCACATACCGCTCCTGCAATGCCGTTTTCACCGGACGGTGCAGGATAATTATTCCCAAATGACAAAAGCTCTTTCAGTCTGCTTTCACCGTACTGCTTTTCATCCGCATCCATCGCTTCTGTCACGCCGTCTGTATAAAGATAGAGGATATCTCCTTTTTGAAGCTGCATGGTCTGATCTTTATAAACCATATCGTCCATACCGGCAAGCATAAGACCGGGCTTAAACACCACATATTCAGCTTTTCCGTTACGAATCAGAACCGGCGGATTGTGCCCTGCATTAGCAACATGCAAAGTCCCCGTTTTAAGGTCTAAGTATCCCATCCAAGCCGTAATGAACAACTGCGCGTCATTTCCCTCGCACAGCTTTTCATTTGCGACAGTGAAAACCTCAGCAGGTGGCAATCCGCTTTCCGCGAGGCTCTTTATGATTGTTTTGCCTGTCATCATAAACATAGCGCCGGGGATACTCTTCCCGGACACATCCGCAATCAAGAATCCAAGCCTATCATTGTCAATCATAAAGAAGTCGTAGAAATCACCGCCAACCTCTTTTGCTGCGTTCATGCCGGCAAAAAGCTCAAACTCATGCCGATCGGGAAAAGGTGGGAATACATTTGGCAAAACAGAGGTTTGTATCGCCTTTGCGATCTCAAGATCTGCATCTATTCGAGCCGCCGCCTCTGCGATATATTCCTTCAGCTTGTCAACAGTTGCGTTAATATCATTGGAAAGCGTATCAAACTCATAAGTATCGCGTACATCAATCTTCTCATCGAGATTTCCCTCTGTAATCTGGCTAAGAGCGTCGTTTACCTTTACCATATTATTGACAATCAGTTTCCTTAAAAGTATGATAAGCGCCACAAACAGTATTGCAAACACAAAGATTTCAAGCAGAACGGACGCACCCATCATGGTATTGACGCTGGTGATCGCTTCGCTTACCGAATAGACGCCGATCACATATATTCCCTTGACCTGATTGATATTTATGTAGCTCGGAACACCGAAAACATCACAGCGTTCAGTCTCGTATGAATACTCTTTGTCGGTGTCTATGACTATCCCCGCATCAGCAATGCTTTTTCCTGTGTATTCGTTATGATAGCTGTTCACGATAGTCATATCTTCGCCGCATATGAGCAGGTATCCGGTCTCGCCGATTCTTCTGTTTGTGGTGGCATATTTCCCCTTCTCGCTTATCTCATCGTGGTAAAACTCATTTGTCAGTCCGACCTCTATAAATCCGCTCCCATCGGGAAATCGCTTACCGGCATATTTCATCAGGATCGATTCGTCATAGGATACACCCTTCATATCCTGGATGTATTCCTCTGTGTTGCCATCTAAAAGCACCAAAAATTCTGATGCCTGCTCTCCTTTGTGCATATCATAGCCGATATATTCCGGAACAGACGACACAATAATGATCCCATCAGTATTAACGACATTTATCTCAATACCATGGTCCTTATAAAAATCGTGAAGCTCCTTTGAAAGCGCATCAGGATCGTCTATTTTGGCTGAATATATGTACTTGCCTTCTATAAACTCATCAATAAAGGATAGGATAGCGTTATCCGCCAGCTCATCAATATCGGTGCTGACATCCTCAACATTTTGCCGGACAAGTGCCATCGTCTGTCTCTCAGCCCGCTTAGAAAGCGTGAAATATGTAAGCACAGCCGATACAGCGCATGCTGTCATGACAATTATGATAAGCCATATCGTTATGATGAGCGATATTTTCTTTTTATTTGATTTCATAAAAACATCCTTCTTAATCAAAGTTTCTCAATTTCCAACATATCTGCCATTCCTGTGAAGGTAAACACATCCATAACAGGCTCTGTGACATTGATTATTTTCATGCTGCCTTGCTTTTTCATAACCTTTGCAGCAGATAAAAGCACACGGAGTCCTGCTGAAGCCATATATTCGAGTTTTTCAAAATCAAATATCAGCTCCGTCACACCTTTAATATTGTTTTTTACTGCATTTTCAAGCTCAGGTGCCGAGGTTGTGCCAAGCTTTCCTTCCGCCGCTACGGTTAATTTTGTGCCATCAAGATTTGTTGTTACATTCACTTTATTTGCCTCCTTAAATATCTACTCTTTGTCTTTTTATAAGTTCTGCAAAGAACCCGTTTTTATTTATAAGCTCGTCATAAGTTCCATCTTCTACGATATGTCCCTTATCCAAAACTATAATACGATCGCACTGCTTGATCGTGGAAAGCCGATGTGCTATCACGATACGGGTGCATTTCAATTTTTCCAGCGAATCCGACACTATTTTTTGCGTAATGTTATCAAGCGCGCTGGTTGCCTCATCAAACATCAGTATTCTGGGCTTCGGAGCAATGGCTCTGGCAATCAGAAGCCGCTGCCGCTGACCGCCGGATATACCTCCCTGCCCCTCTGATACAAGCGTAAACATACCCATCGGCATACTTCTTATATCATCAGCAAAGCCCGCCATTTCGGCTGCTTCCCATGCCTCATGGAGAGTAAGTCTCGGATTATTTATTACTATATTGGAATACAGATCCCCTGTAAAAAGCTTTCCCGACTGCATAACAGAACCGATCTTCCTGCGAAGCGACTTGAGATCCATGCGCTCAATGTCCTTACCGTCATAAAAAACGCCGCCACGCTGAGGCTTTTCAAAGCCCAGCAGGATCCGCATCAGCGTTGATTTGCCGCAGCCGGTCTTTCCGACAATAGCGACATATTGTCCTGCGCTTATCTTTAAGGATACGCCGTCAAGAACATTAGGCATATTCTCATTATAGGTAAAAGTTACATTATTAAGTTCAATGCCGCCCATCAGTCGCTCCACTACCTGTTTTTCCTCAGCGACCTCCGGTTCGGTCGTAAGAATTGGCGACACCATCTTTAATATCGGGGCAATTTGCGCAGCAGTAAGAGTAATGCCCGCAAGCGTTGTAAATGCACCGCTTATCATTCCGTATGCGACACTAAATGCATAATATTCGGGAACCGACACACCGCTTTTTGCGGCAGAATAATATATCACAATCGTACCGACAAGGGTTATAGCAAGCGTCAGTGCCGTATTGACCTTCAAGAAAGTCGGTGGGTCGTAAAGAAGCTTTGCGCTGTCGCTGTATGCTTTGCTCCATCTTGCAAAGGCTCTTTTTTCCGCACCGGACAGTTTGATTTTCTGGATACCTGAAATCAGCGCATAGCTCATACCGCTTTCTTTGGAGGCAAGCTCCATCTGTTCCGTTGATATCCGTACCTGAACTATTGCCGATATAACAGATATGATCAGTGTCGCAATTATCACAAACATTGCCGGCGCTACCAGCGCAGGCGCGTATTTAAATATCTGCGAAATATAAGCAACGGAAAACAGAGAAGTAAGCCCTGTTGTGAAAATCACCTCAAGAAGTCTCTCCACAAGAAGATTGATATATCTTTCCCTGTTTGCAAGCTCGCCCGATCCGTAATCCTTAAAAAAGTCTGCCGGAAGCGACAATATGCGCATCATCGCCGCCGCATCGACCGCTACGCTGACGCGTGTCGTAATCCTGGATACAATCATTTCCTTAACCGTTGTCAGCAACAGCGAGCTCAAGGACACACAGACGATAAAAATCGCTATTGCAGTAAGCGCACGCACACTTCCGGACGCAATGACATCCGAAAACAGCAATTCATTAAGCCTCGGCGTTAAAAATCCGATAATTGTAACCGCAAGAGTTGCCGCCACTACCATTACAACATCCGACGATGTGATATTTCCCGCGATAAACCGCAAAAGCCCGGATATTCCGATTTTTTTTGACGGAAAAGGCTTATAGAATGCGATTGCTTCGTTATCCAACACTTTTTCATTCTCGCGATTCACTTTGATCCGATTTCCGTTCTTTGGATCAATGACAACATAACCTGCCATACCTGCAGGTATCAGCGCAACAATATCGCCGCTCTCCTTTAGAGTACCTATCATCGGGCCTGCCGCATCTTTATACCATCCCTTTTCCAAAACGACATTACGGCGCATAATCCCATGAGGACGCATCAGGTATTCCAGCGTTTCATTCATATCCGTAATACTGTCCGGAACTTCTCGGGGACGGATATGATATGCTTTCAGTATTTCGCCTATAGCATCGGTTGCAGCCTGCCTCTGATCATTCATAGCGGCAGAAAGACGGCTTCCCATTATGATCCCCGCAGCTCTTACAAAGGAATCTTCGAAAGCCTCATTATCCGCCCGTATTCTATCTTTTATTTGTTCATCAAACCAACCCATACTTTACTCACTCATCACCAATTCTGTATAAGCACCGCCAAGTGCCATTAATTCCTCATGTGTGCCACGCTCTACGACCTTGCCATGATCAAATACAATAATCTCATCGCAATCGCGTATTGTGGACAACCTGTGTGCAATGACGATACAAGTGATGTCACGCGCCTTTACGGCATTCACTACATCAAACTCCGTCTTGGCATCCAATGCACTCGTTGCCTCATCCATTATAATTATAGTCGGATCCTGGGCGAGAACGCGCGCGATCTCGATACGCTGTCGCTGACCGCCGGAAAAATCCCGTCCGCCCTCTGAGAGCTTGTAGCGATAGCCACCTTCACGCA
This sequence comes from uncultured Ruminococcus sp., assembly GCA_902783115.1. Taxonomy (GTDB): domain Bacteria; phylum Bacillota; class Clostridia; order UBA1381; family UBA1381; genus 12844. Next base: position 11,270 of record CACZPW010000180.1, read on the forward strand.
TCATGATATCATCATGGATCTGTGCGTCGCGCGCCGCCATCATAACCTCATAATCCTCTATTGTGTTGTCCCACATCTTTATATTATTTTCTATCGTGTCCTCAAAAAGAGTAATGTCCTGGTCAACAACAGCAACCGAACCCGTAAATACACTGCGATTTATTTCATCGATATGTTTTCCGTCAAACAATATCTCGCCCTCCCAAGGCTGATACAAGCCTGATATAAGCTTTGCGAGAGTAGATTTTCCGCAACCTGACGAGCCTACAAAAGCGACTTTGCTGCCCGGCTTAAGCTCCATACTGAAATTCTCTATAAGCGGCGGAGCAAGCCTTGAATAGCCGAAGGTGATGTTTTTCAGTTCAACGCTGCCGGAGAGCTTATCATAGTCTGCGTCCTCGTCAATCTCCTCATCATTAAAATCAACATCTGTCGGATACTTCATTACATCCTCGACACGCTCCATCTCGGTACGGAGCTCCTGTACCTGCTGTCCGGCATCAATCATTTTCTGTGCCGGCTGCATAAAGGAGGCAAGAAAGCCCTGAAAAGCCATTACCATACCAACGGTAAACCTTCCTGTTATACAAAGATAAACGCCGAGTACAAGTACGATATTGTTTGCAAGTGCTGTAAGGACGGTGGGAATCAAGCCCAAATAATTATCTATCTTCTTAAATCGGACTTTCTGCGTATTCACGCTTGCCTGATAACCCGACCATTTTTCAAAAAATCCGTTTTCCGCGCCGGATGCCTTTATCGTCTCTATCATCCCGATTCCTGCCACAGTGGTGCCTGCAAGCTTTCCTGCATCCCGCATCATAACACGGGTGATATTGATACGCTTATTCGATATGATACGGGATACCCATATCTGTCCTATAACGGAAAAGACACCCACGAGCGTAAGCATAAGTGAATATCTTATCATAACGAACAGATAAAAAATCAGCATCAACGTCTCCAGCACAAGAGGGGACAGAGTATTAACCAAAGTGCCTGCGATGTTCGCATTCGACAACTGTCTCTGCTGAATATCTCCCGCCATTCGCTGAGAAAAAAACCTCATAGGAAGACGCAATATCTTCCACATATAACTCATATTTCCCACAATTGCCATCTTGCCGTCAATCTTAAAAGAGTAGATCGCTTTGATCCATGCGGCAACGACCTGCACGGTTGCGAGCACTGATAATCCGATCATAAACGGAGTGAGCCACTGCGCGTCGTTTCCTGTAAGGATACGGTCTATAAATACACGGGAAAAGCCGGAAAGTATGATAGCGCAAAGCGAACCGATAAGAGTAGTAACCGTCACAAATGTAACCGCTACCGATGCACCTTTTAATCTGCTCTTTGCAAACTCTAACATACTCTTTGGTTTGCCGGACGGTTCAAAGCTTTCCGTTGGCTCGAACATAAGGCAGACTCCCGTATATCCTTCATCGAATTGCTCATAACTCATTACGACTGTTCCGCGTGCAGGATCGTTCACATAGACCTTATCTCCCTTAAATCCGTCCACCACAATAAAATGGTTAAATTCCCAATGAACGATCATTGGGAATCTGCCCACTTCCTTAAGTCTTTCCGGATTATAGCGGTATGCCTTGGCTCCTAAGCCATAGCTTCTTGCCGCCACCAATATGTTTTTTGCATTTGAGCCGTCACGGGATACACCGCAGTCCTCGCGGATCTGTTCAAGCGGTATCCATTTACCGTAATAGGCAAGAATCATTGTAAGAGATGCCGCACCGCATTCAAGCGCCTCCATCTGCATTACAACAGGTACCTTCACTACGCCCTTTGTGACCGGCTGTTTTACTTTAGTATCCGCCATCTGTTAATACCTTAATTTATGATAAATGAAATCGGGGCGACAGTTTCTGCCGTTCCATCATCATTATGTATCGTAAGCTCGCCAAAAAATCCCCACACGATAGTCCCGATAAGCAGGATACCTATCGCCGCAAGCGTGATCCATACGCTCGGCTTCGTTACCCTGATGTAGTCATCGAGCTTTTCCGGCGAAGAAACTTTGTCTATGCTCTTTTGTCTGAAAATACTGTTATTCATATCAAAGATTTCCTTTAAAATAACACAAACGGTAGCCCACCTGCAACCGCGCCGGCACCATCGTCGCCTATCTCGCCTTCTGCCTGAGACATTTTCTTCATAAAAGCTACAAACTCCTCTGCCATCGCTTCGCAGTCATGCTTTTTCAGGAATGCTCCTATCTCCGCAAACTGTCCCTTGCCGATTGATGAAAGCTCTTTCTGCAAATCCTTTGATTCTTCGATCTCCTTGTATAAATCTTCAAGTGTTTTCATTATTTTACCTCATTCCAAATAATTAAAATTTTCAAATTGCGTAAATGGGATCAAAACAAAGGTATTCCGCCTGCGACCGACTTGGCGTCTTCATCCTCTATCACACCTTCCCTGTGTGCATCAACGTATTCAGCGAAATCCTTAGCACTTGCCTCACAATCATGTTTTTTCAGGAAAGCTTCCAGCATTTCCTTGGAGGCGTTTTTCAATTCCTCCTGCAATTCTTTTGAATCAGTGATCTCTTTGTAGAATTCTTCCATTGTTTTCATAGTTCTTAATTTCCTCCTTACCAATTTATCTGAAATCAGCTTTCGCTGTTCCCTGACTAAATTATAGCAAAATGTCCGGGCTTATTCAATTACCCTTTATCACAAAAATGGGTTGATCACCGTTGGTCATTGGAGTATGTGGAGCCAGCGTCATACAAATACCAGTATTGACCCCCTGATACTTTTTCAAGCTCTTCAGGGAGAAGCTCTCTATTGGCGTTGATATCCTCAACAGTAAAGCTGTAGCCTTCCTTAGCTGCTGCTTCTACGAGATTCTCAGGGCTCTTGCAATCAGCAAACTTTGCTGCGAAGTCAGAATCTGCAACTAACTTCTTTCTGAAATCCATAAAGTTCATTCTTTTCACCACCTCATATATATATTGTCAATATTTCAAAGCGGCTTCATTACGTCGCTTCTTTCGCCTGCCGCGTCATAAAAGATGGGGGCACCGCCGGCAATCGTTGCCGCAGCGTCATCGTCTATCGTTCCTTCCGACTGTGCTCTTACGAATGCCATAAACTCTTTCGCGTCCGCGTTACATCCGTGCTGTTTCAGAAACGTTTCCAGCACCTCATCGGAGGCGTTTTGCAGTTCCTCTTGCAATGCCTTCGACTCCGATATTTCCTTGTAAAACTCTTCAACTGTTTTCATATTGGTTCCTTTCATCCCGTAATAGCTTCATTATTTCCGATTCCGGTCTCTGTTAAACAGGAGCTTGGGGAGTCACCGGTGTAGGTATGTGATAATCCAGGCCTTTCCATCCTCCGCCTGCGGCGGCAGCAGCGGCGTCATCCTCGAGTTCGCCCTCCGACTGGGTCCTGACGAATGCCGCAAATTTCTTCGCGTCGGCGGCGCAGTCATGCTGTTGCAGAAAAGCCTCCAGGTCGGCAGCCTGCTGCAATTCCTCCTGCAGCGCTTTTGACTCTGTAATCTCCTTGTAGAATTCTTCCATTGTTTTCATAGCGTTCCTTCCTTTCAAACAGGCATACAGGAATCCAGCTTCGGTCTTTGAAGAACGGATGGTGGTGCTCCGCCGGCGGCGGCAGCCGCAGCGTCATCGTCTATCGCTCCCTCCGACTGTGCTCTTACGAATGCCATAAACTCTTTCGCGCCAGCGTCACATCCGTGCTGTTTCAGAAATGCCTCCATCATCTCATCAGATGCTTTTTTTAATTCTTCCCGAAGTTCCTTTGATGCCATAATTTCCTTATAAAACTCTTCAACTGTTTTCATTTTTCCACCTTCCATGCGCGTTTTCCAGTTTCTCAAATCGAGTTAATCTTCAATAATATCAATCCTCATATCCGGCAAAATCGGATCGGTCTTTCTTGCCGGAATAGTATCATCAACGTCAATCCAACCGGCTCCAACATCCATCCAAACGCCGCCCATCACGGAAGATGCATCGTCATCAGATAATTCTCCCTGTCCATCATTTATCTGTGACTTGATAAATTCCGATAATTCTTCAGCGGTGGCACCGCAATCGTGCGCTTTAAGAAAAGCATTTGCAACATCCATACTTTTTACTTTTTTTAATTCTTTACAAAGTTCCTTAGAAGCATTGATTTCTTTGACGAATTCATCTAATGTTTTCATACTGTTTATATCTCCTTTCCGCCCGCAGGCTTTTTTGTTTATATCTATTAAGATGCAGTCTCCCGAAAAAAGGAAAATATTTTTTCCTTGTCATTATTCATGCTTGATATAGTATGTCATATCGCTCATACGATCCCAGTGTTCCACAAGCGGTTTAGTGCACTCACGGTCAGTAAATATTGCGATGTTCTCCTGATCATCTGTAATAAATGAGCACTCATTGTTTGCCGGAACCTCTGCTGATACTTTTATCTCCTGTTCCGTATCAGGATCGGCAACAAATGTTACAGTCATCATCTTCTCGGCTTTTTTCTCGAAAGCCACCCTCATAATTGAACAAGCTGCAGGTTCGGGAATGTCGTACTCCATAGTATATGTGGCTATAAGCTCTTGCTTACCGTCATATTTTTTGAAAGTGTAATCAACTAAAAATTCGTATGTATCGGCGTCCACGACTGCTTCCTGTAAATAAGTCTGACCCTTATATTCTTCACCTACATTAGTGGAAGCATATCTTTCACTGCTTATTTCATCCCTTTCCGAGAAAAGATGAATTTTGCCGTCCGCAACATAGCAGTCTATGAGTTTATCATGATCATAATCCTGCCACTTATCCTCTGTTGCAGGAACATATTGATATAAGTCTGCTTTAGGATCTGCCATCAAGTTATAGATATATGTCATAGTCGCATCGGCGGTATTCAATCTACCTCTTAGTTCGTATATCATCCTATCCTTAGAAATCTCCGCCCAATCGTCGCCTTCCATATACTGATAATCTGCAGTTATGAAGTAATAACGTGCAACATCATCAGTTTTCTGATTTTTGAATGAATAAGAAATCGATTTGTGATTTTTTAGCAATTCTTCTTTTCTGTTGGCGATATATATCTTATGATTTATCTCCTTCATTTCGTCTAAGCTCGGTGTATCATGTTTCGGAATATCATTTGACATTCCTTTTTTCTGTACATTGTTACAAGAAGTAATCATGCAGACCGTTATCGCTAATATTACCAAAACAATAATCGATTTTTTCATAATCACTTTCTCCTTTTTTTCTTTAAGAAATCTTATTTTCAATTGATTAAGCGCTTTTTTATGCAATATCTTCATGTTTGGATAACCCAATTATAATCTTGCAATTATTTTCAGAGCAACAGGAGTTTTATATGTATAACACTCCTAATACATAATTATATACAATTAGTATATAATGTCAATACGACTTCCAAAATTCACTTGTTTTTCTCCACATTTCACCTGTTTATTTGCGTATTCAGCACTTATTGCTCATTTTATTTAAGTGTTTTGATTTTGTCAGTCGGCAAACACTGCTCAAATATGCAACAAAGCCGTCCGAATATTATTTATCCAGGACGACTTTTTTCTGTAAAAATAAAGAGCCGAAGCCTCTCATTTCATCATCTTCATTGTTTCAAAAACCTATTGACAGGTCTATAACAGGGACTTGAACTATTTTAAAAAAGCCAGTATTTATGCGGGTTTGAAGGGTTCGAGTCCGCCCCTCCACGCTTTTTGACATTTGTAATATTTCGAAGAATTTTATGATTTTTTTGCAATTTTGGGCAAAAAAATCAGGCTTCCGGTTTCTCATCCGAAAGCCCAAAAATGCCCGCAAAGCGCGTAGTTATGCGGTTTTTAGGCAAAAAGAAAAACACATCTGCTTGGTATACAAATGTGTTTTCTTACGTGGCAAAGACGGGCAAAAAGGTACATTTTAGGGTAAGAAGTCCAAAAAGTACACCGCTTTTGCGCCGGATTTGATTATTGGATCAGGCGATCCAAAGAGGTAATTTTAACCGTTTTTCCGCCCATGTGTTATTGATTGGGTTTTACCAATTTTCATACCTGTTACCGGTATTGAGAGCCTTCATTTTCTGCATCTCACCATCGGTCAATTCGAAATCGAAAATATCTATATTCTCGGCAATATGATTGGGATTGGAAGATCCCGGTATTGTGACATATCCCGACTGAACATGCCATCGGAGTATTATTTGCGCTGCAGTTTTGTTATGTGCCTTTGCAATTTCGTTTATTGTTTCATTTCCTAAAAGATCCTGTGTATGGCCTCTGCCGCCTAAAGGATAGTAGGATTCGACTACTGTTCCGTATTGCTTTACATATTCCTGAAATTCCGTGTTTTGATAAAACGGATGATTTTCATTCTGCACGACCGCAGGCATGATTTCTGCGTCCTCGGTTATTCTGTCAAATTCTGCCTTGGTATAATAGTTTGATATGCCGATTGAACGTACCGTTCCATCCTTTACCGCTTGTTCCAGTGCCCTGTATACCTGCTTGTCATTTGATCCGCTTTGGTGTATCAGCATAAGGTCAATATACCCAAGCCCGATTTTTTCGTTGGACTGCGCTATCGATGAGTAGGCATTGTTATAATTTGTCGGCATGACTTTGCTTGTTATAAATACATCCTCACGCTTTACTATGCCTTCGCCGATAGCCTTTCGTACGCCTTCGCCTACGCCTGCCTCATTGCCGTAATACTGTGCTGTATCAATAAGCCGGTATCCG
>CACZPW010000181.1 GCA_902783115.1 uncultured Ruminococcus sp.
ATATATAAAAAATATTTAACGTGATTGACTTTAATTCCCCTATATGGTATTATTATCTTACAGAACAATATATCGGGGGAATTTTTGATATGGAGAAATTTAAGAAGCTTTTATCGATCAGTATTTTAGCCGCATTTTGTTTTTGCCAAACGCTTGCAAGCGCCGAGCCGCTTGCATCACCGACGCCGTCTGCGTCCCCTGAGGTCACAGCGGACATATCCGCCCCCCAACCCGGATCGGAAGATCCGGCGGACGATACGGTTTTGACCGATGCGGACACCGAAGCGACGCCCGAAGCGGCGCCGTCGCCTGCGCCGACTGCAATACCGGCGGATAAATACATATCAAATACTCTTGATTTTCATATAGTTATGGCATACAAAAAGTATGTAAAGGACTCGTTCATAAAGATAGAGGTTTATGATAAGGACAATAACCTCATAGGCTCCGAGCGCGAATGGGTGGGCGGCGTGACAAAGACGGTCGATCTTCACTATGACGTACCCGAATACCGTCTGGGCGAAAGCTTTACGGTAAAGCTTTGCGAGGGCGCCGAGCTCCTTTCATATTATGACAGTAGGATAAAGCCGGGCGAAAGCTTTCAGATAAAAACAAATTACTACACCGATTCAAAGGGCGAATTTGTTGCGGGAAACAAGTTCAACTTCAACGCAACGCCGTACTGGGAAAAAGAGGTCGTGGTATACGTTAACGGTGAGCAGCTCAGCTTAAAGCCGAGGGCAAGGATAGTCAATGACAGGACTTTGATACCCATCCGCCAGGTCGCGGACGCAATGGGAGTCGACGTTTTTTACGATTCACGGTATGACAGCGTTGTATGCTCCGTAGGCTCCGATGAGATAATTTTCAATTTGGGTACTACCTATGCAACCTTTTTCGGAAAGGACAGATACCTTGACGTTGCGCCCTGCTATATCCAGAATTCCACATATATCCCCGCAAGATATCTTGCGGAGGCGTTTGAAGCGGAAATAAGGTCCGAGGATTACGGGGATCACATTGACGTTATCATAGGCGAGAGCAAAAAGGTGCATGACTATTTTGCCAAAAATCCCGTAAACCGCTGGAATATTTCAAGCCGCACCAATTATATGGTATGGGTTTCAAAGTCGGAGTACAAGGTGCGCCTTTATAAAGGCTCAAAGAACAAATGGAAGCTGATACATACCGCAACCTGTGCCATAGGCGCTCCGGGCACGCCCACCGTCACAGGCTCGTTTGAGTATATCGAGAGGACACAGTGGGATTACGGCACATATTATGTAGGCCCCGTTCTCCGTTTTTATAACGGATATGCCCTCCATTCGACGCTTCTGTACTACGGCGGCGGAGAATACGACAGCAGAGTCGGGGTGCAGATATCCCACGGCTGCGTAAGAATGCACCCGTCGGACATCAACCTTATAGCAAATACGATACCGTTCGGAACAAGGATATATATAACGGAATAGGCTTACAAAAGTAACCGCAAAATCAGGCGGTTACTTTTTTGGTTGGTGCTGAAAAAATGGGGAAACTCAAATGAAACAGATATTGACAAAACGCAAATTCAGAGTTATAATCATATTATACAACGGGTGTTGCATAACGGATGTTGTAGATTGAAAGGAAGATTTTATGCCGCCGAAAGTGAAATTTACTTCAAATGAAATTATCGAAGCCGCCGTCAAAATCACAAGAGAAAAAGGGATAGATGCTGTTACTGCAAGAGAGGTAGGCAGGGTGCTGGGAGTATCTTCCAGACCGCTTTTTACATACTTTGATACGGTTGAAGACCTTAAAAGAGAGGTCTATCTCTATGCCAAAAATCTATATAAGGCGTATGTTGAAAACGGCCTAAAAGCCAAAATACCGTTTTTAGGCGTAGGGCAACAGTATTTGAGTTTTGCAAAAGAAGAACCAAATCTTTACAAATACTTGTTCCTCACGCCGCCTGACGGCGTACACGGCGGCGTTATGGAAGGACTTAAGCTGTCGCAGGATATGGCGCGCGAATCGCTGATGAGAATCTATAATATGGACGCAGACACCGCCGATAAATACTTCCGCGATTTGTGGCTGGTGGCGTACGGTTTTACCACAATGATCGCAATAGGCGAATGTCCTTATACCGATGAGCAGATAAGTGCGATTTTTACGGAGTTCAGCATTTCTATTTGCAAGGCATATAAGGAGATCCCCGGCATGTCTTGCGGTAAGTTTGATAAAGATGCAATTTTTAAAGAGCTGATACGGAAAGGGATAATGTCAAAATGAAAACGGTAATTATTTATGCTTCAGTACACCACGGAAACACCAAAAAAATTGTGGAAGCGATAGCTTCAAAAAACGATGTGGCGGTTTTTGATATTTTGTCAAAAGGCGAAATAAATCTTGAAGAATATGACTGTATAGGAATAGCATCGGGAATCGCTTACGGAAAATACTATCCTCAGATGATCAAGTTTGTGGAGGAAAATCTGCCCGGGAATAAAAAAGTGTTCTTTATACACACGGCAGGCTCTCCGAGAGAAAATCACAATTCTGCCGTAAAGGCTGTTGCAAAATCCGGGGGCTGTGAGTGCTTAGGCACATATTTTTGCAAGGGATTTGACACATACGGACCCTTCAAGCTAATAGGCGGAATTGCAAAGGGACATCCTGACAGCACCGAAATTCAAGGGGCAGTAGATTTTTTTGATAAAATCGTGAAATGATAATCTGAGACAATCGGGATTTGCGGAGGAAAAATGGAACTGAAAAATCCTATGCTGGCAGTAACGGATATAGATAAATCGGTTGAGTTTTACAAAAACGTCCTCGGACTTCATGTAATTATGGATTTCGGAGCAAATAAAACACTGACCGGCGGATTGGTATTGCAAACAGCCGAAACATATAAAGAATTTATCGGAACAAGTGATATTTCTTTCGGTAGCAACAGTTTTGAAATCTACTTTGAAGAAGATGATTTTGATAGGTTTGTTGATAAGCTCAATGAATGCAAGGTTGAATATGTTCACCCTGTTAAAGAGCATTCCTGGGGGCAGCGGGTTGTACGCTTCCATGACCCGGACAAGCATATTATCGAAGTTGGCGAAAATATTAACACGGTATGCAGGCGTTTCCTTGAAAGCGGAATGACGCCCGAGCAGGTCGCCAAACGAATGGATGTACCCATGAAATTTGTTACAGACTGTATGCGGTAAATAGGAATTCGGAATTTATTATGATATTGAAACAAGAGTTTTAGGGTGGGCTGTTTTGGAAATGAAAAATAAACCGTGAGGGCAGGCTTTATGGCAAATACAATCTCATACATCAGAATTATACTGAGCGCCGCATTACTGTTTTTCCCCGTATTTTCCCCCGCATTTTATGTGATATATATATCGGGGGGGTTAACAGATATTTTGGACGGAATCGTTGCCAGAAAAACAAATACAGTAAGCAGCTTTGGAGAAAAGCTTGACACAACAGCAGATTTTGTTTTTGTTACGGTATGTCTTATCAAATTCATTCCGGCTGTACAAATTCCTGTATGGCTTTATGTGTGGATCGCGATAATAGCGCTGATAAAACTGATAAGCATCGTTTCGGGTTATATTATGCACAATAAGCTTGTTACGGTTCACTCGTTTATGAATAAATTCACAGGTGTGTTTTTGTTTATCCTGCCTCTGACATTTTGGATTATAGATTTGAAATACAGCGGAATTGCCGCTTGCGCAATCGCAACTTTTGCGGCTCTGCAGGAGGGGCATATAATCGGATCGGAATTTAGATTACAACAAAAAACATATTAAATGAATCAAGGAGAATAAAACAATGAAAATACTTGTGTTAAACGGAAGCCCGAAAAGAGAAAAAAGCGACACTATGCAAATAACCC
>CACZPW010000182.1 GCA_902783115.1 uncultured Ruminococcus sp.
AGCTTTATATGCCTCTCCATTTCAAGCAGGTTCCATTCAAGCTGATCGTCATACCGCCATTCCAAAAACTGCCCGAATTCGCCGCCCATAAACAGGAGCTTTTTGCCCGGCACCGACATATAATAGCCCATAAGCGCCTTATATGCGTCAAATTTTTCCTCATACGTCCCGAACATCTTGTCTATGAGCGAATGCTTGCCGTGTACGACCTCGTCGTGCGAAAGCGGAAGTATATAATTTTCCGAATACGCATACATCATCATAAACGTAAGCAGCGAATGGTTGTCCTTCCTGAAATACGGGTCCATGGATACGTATCTTAACGTATCGTTCATCCACCCCATGTTCCATTTGAACATAAAGCCCAAGCCGTCGTTTTCGGGCGGCGCCGTAACAAGCGGCCACGCCGTCGATTCCTCCGCTATCATCAGAAAATTCGGGAACTCCGTACACATTATGCGGTTTACCTTTTTAAAGAACTCCACCGCCTCCAGATTTCCGTTGCCGCCGTAGATATTCGGCGTCCATTCACCGTCGTTTCTTGAATAATCACGGTATAGCATGGACGATACCGCATCGACTCTCAATCCGTCTATATGGTATTCGTCCGCCCAGAAATATGCGGACGACGTAAGGAACGATACCACCTCGCTCTTTGAATAGTCAAAGACCATGGTACCCCAATCCTTATGCTCACCCATAAGCGGATCGGCATATTCATAAACGGGCGATCCGTCAAATCTTCTCAGGCCGTGCGCATCCCTGGGGAAATGCGCCGGCACCCAGTCCATGATAACGCCTACTCCCGATTTATGGCACATATCGACAAAGTATTTTAAGTCCTCGCTTCTGCCGTATCTTGACGTTGCGGCAAAATACCCCGTCACCTGATAGCCCCATGAGCCGTCAAACGGATATTCCGTAAGCGGCATAAACTCAATATGTGTATATCCCATATCCTTTACATACGGGATAAGTTCGCCTGCAAGCTCTGTGTAAGTATAAAAATCTCCGTTTTCGTGTATTTTCCATGAGCCTGCATGCACCTCATAAATATTTAACGGCGACTTAAAAGGATCGTTTTTGCCGCGCTTTTCCATAAAGTCCTCATCCGACCATTTATAATTATCGCGGATATCCCTTACCACCGACGCCGTTCCCGGTCTCAATTCCGCCTCAACGGCGTAAGGATCGGCTCTGTTATACATTTCACCGTCACAGCCCTCAATGGCATACTTATAAAGCGAACCCTCCTCTATATCCGGAAATTCGCCATACCATATACCCGTACTGTTTATAGGCGTTAAGCAATGGCCGGTGCCCGTCCAGCCGTTAAATTCACCGACAACTCTTACGCTTTTTGCCTTCGGCGCCCAAACGGCAAACCTCCAGTGTGTGCCTCCGTCCGCTTTTATCCTATGAACTCCCAGCATACGATAGGCCTTATAGTTGTCGCCCGAATTAAACAAATAGGTCTGGAAATCGCTTATTCCCGCCCAATTTGCCTCATCAGCCATAAATTTACCTCCCAATCTTTATTTTTCCCATACACAAAAATGCGTAACAGCACATTATATTATATGCAAAAGACGCAATTTCATTATTGTATTCTGTAATATTATAACACATTTCTTTTTGTTAGTAAATCACATATATACCTAAATTTTCCTTAATTCCTTTGTGCAATTTGTATATATTTGCCACTTATTCCGCATTTATGTTAAGGATTGATTGCATAATTTTAATGATACCTTAACATTTATACTAAAAACTTGACAGAAATGCCGAAATAGTATAGAATATAGGTGCTTAATATTCTTAAATATATTTTCTCTGCAAAATAATAATTTGAGATTGATATATGCAATCCCGATACCTAAAAGCATTGCGGCAAATACGCACAGTATGCGGCGCGATACGGAGTTGTTCTTAAACCGGCACTCTATTTAGGTAAATATCGGCATATCCTGCAAGTGCCGTATATTTGACTGATTTTTGGTATCGAGCAATATCGTACTGAAATATCAGTGAGCGAAAATAGAATAGTCATTTTAAGGACACCCCTTGCAGGATTCGGGTTAAAAACTTTAATTACGGGGGTGTGTTAAAATAGAAACACTATCAATTATACTGATAATCCTTGCTCTCGTTGCCGGATTGGTTATCGGTTTCTTTATCGGTATACCGCTTGGCATAAAGCGCAGAATAAAAACAGCCGAAGCGTTATTTTCATCAGCCGAGGAAAAGGCAAAGTCAATAATCGAAGAGGCTGACAAAGCTGCCGATGCAAAGAAGCGTGAGCTTTTGCTCGAAGCAAAAGAGGAAAACCAAAAGCTCCGCCACGAATTCGACAAAGAGGTCAAGGAGCGCAGAAACGAGTTAAATCGTCAGGAACGCAGAATTAATCAGAAAGAGGAAAATTTAGACAAGAAGACAGAAATTCTTGAAAAGAAGGATCAGCAGCTCAATAAGCAGCTGAAGGTTCTTCAGCAGGAAGAAGATCACATTGCACAAATCAAGGCGGAGCAGATAAAGGAGCTTGAAAAAATATCGGGTATGACTCATGACGAGGCCCGCGAGCTTCTTTTGAAGGATATCGAAACCGAAACCCGCCGCGAGGCTGCAAAGATGGTCAAGGAAATTGAGCAAGAGGCAAAGGAAAATGCGGAAAAGAATGCAAAGAACATAGTTGCTCTTTCCATTCAGAAGGTTGCGGCCGACCATGTCGCAGAAACCACAGTTTCAGTTGTCAATTTGCCGAATGATGAAATGAAGGGCCGCATCATCGGCAGAGAGGGACGGAATATCAGAACTCTCGAAAGTGCAACGGGAGTCGATCTGATCATCGACGATACTCCCGAAGCGGTCATTGTGTCAAGCTTCGATCCGGTAAGGCGTGAGATCGCCAGACTGGCACTTGAAAAGCTTATCGTTGACGGCAGGATCCACCCGACGCGAATTGAGGACGCTGTTAAAAAATCCCGCAAGGAGGTCGAGGCGATCATCAAGCAGGAGGGTGAGAACGCTACCTTTGAAACAGGTGTGAACGGACTTCACCCCGAGCTTATCAAGCTTATAGGCAAGCTGCATTTCCGTACCTCGTACGGGCAGAACGTCTTAAAGCACTCCATAGAGGTGTCAAACCTTGCCGGAGTTATGGCAGGCGAGCTGGGAGTTGACGTAACGCTTGCAAAGCGTGCAGGTCTTTTGCACGATATAGGTAAAGCCGTTGACCACGAGATCGAAGGCTCACATGTTACTATCGGCGCCGAAATCGCAAAGAAGTATCATGAAAACAAGGATGTTATTCATGCCATAATGGCACACCATGGCGATGTAGAGCCACAGACGATCATCGCTTCGCTCGTACAGGCTGCCGACGCGATTTCGGCGGCAAGACCGGGAGCAAGGCGCGAGAATCTCGAAACCTACATTAAGCGTTTACAGAAGCTTGAAGAGATCGCAAACGATTTCAACGGTGTTGACAAGTCGTACGCTATTCAGGCGGGTCGTGAGATAAGGATCATGATAAAGCCCGAAATAGTAAATGACGAATCCATGATCATGGTCGCAAAGGATATTGTAAAGAGGATCGAATCCGAAATGGAATACCCCGGACAGATCAAGGTAAGCCTTATCCGTGAAACGAGGGCAGTCGATTACGCAAAGTAAATGCGCAAGAGCGGCTTTTGCCGCAAAACAAAAGTGAATAAAGGAGCTCTTTACAGAGCAGAAACACATAACTTCGATGATTTTCTTGCGATAAAGGTAAGAAACAGATTTATGTTGTTTGCTTCTACCTGTTTTGTAAAGGCTCCTTTTTTATTGTGGATTTATTGCCTTCCCCCTGCGTGGGTAATA
>CACZPW010000183.1 GCA_902783115.1 uncultured Ruminococcus sp.
CGGGGAGGGATATCGATACGGCTATGGAGCTTATAAGCGGAGCGTCGATGTATGCGGTAAGGAACGAGCTTTTGCAGGGCTTTATAACCGTTTACGGCGGGCACAGAGTCGGCATTTGCGGAACGGGCGTGATAAAGCATGGCGAGGTAAGCTGTATAAAGGATATATCGTCCCTGAATTACAGGATAGCGCGGGAAATAAAGGGAATATCCGATAAGCTTATATGCTTTATAACAGACGGATACGGAGTAAAAAACACAATGCTCATATCACCGCCCGGCGCAGGAAAGACAACAATGCTCAGGGACATTGCAAGAAATCTGTCGGAGTACGGATTCAGGGTATGTATAATAGATGAAAGATTTGAGCTTGCGGCAATGTATGACGGAAAAAGTGCGTTTGATATCGGAATGATGACCGACGTAATATCGGGCATACCCAAAAGCATTGCAATATCAATGGTTTTAAGGTCTATGTCGCCGGACGTGATAGTAACAGACGAGCTTGGAAACGGGGACGATATAAATGCGGTAAGGGAGCTTGAACGCTGCGGAGTGAGTATAATTTCCTCCATACACGGAGGTATCCGCATAGAGGAAAACAGCGGCAGAAAAATTCTTGAATGCTTTGATATTGCAATAAATCTCAGCAAAAGAGACGGAGCGGGGACGGTTGAGGAGGTAACGTTTTTTTGATACGAATAATCGGTGCAATATGCATATTTGTTTCGGTTTCGGGGGCGGGCATATACCTTGACGGAAAAATTCGCGAACGATTTTTAAGTATATGCTATATAAGGGATGCGCTTAAATATCTTGCCATAAACATATCCGTATTCGATATGCCGGTAAAAAAAGCGCTGCTTAATGCGGATAGGTCGGCGGGGCGTGAGGATATTTTAACCAATGTGTCCGCCGATATGGAACAAATCGGCATAAAAGCGGCGTGGGAGAAGGCGTTTTTTAGTAATAAAGCGAGGCTGTGCCTGCTTGAGAGCGATATAAACACCGTTATACCGCTTAAAAATACGCTTGGCACGCTTGATAGCGAGGGTGAGAAAAGATGTATCGGGGGCGTTGTAAAAAGCCTTGATATTATCGCATCACAGGCGGAAAACGAATGTAGGGTAAAGGGTACGCTATATAAAAAATGCTCAATACTTTTGGGGATAGTTGCGGTTATAGTGCTTATATGAGGTAGCAAAATGAATGTTGATCTGATATTTCAGGTGGCGGGCGTGGGAATAGTGGTAGCGGTAATAAATCAGCTTTTGGCGCGTGCGGGAAGGGACGAGCAGGCGCTTTTGGTGACAATAGCGGGGCTTGTGGCGGTGCTTTTTATGCTTACGGAGCAAATAAGCGATTTATTTGACAGTATAAAGCAGATTTTCGGATTATGAACGAGGCGTTAAAAATAGCTGCATACGCAATATCCGGCGGAATACTTACCGTATTTTTAAGCAGCTGTAAAAAGGAATATGCGTTTTTGAGTGCGGCAATCACCTGCGTTCTGATAATGTCGGAAGCGGTATGTATATTGGAGGATATAGTATCGCAAATGTATGAGCTGTCCCGCAGAGCAAATATAAGGCTTGATTATATTACGCTTATTCTGCGTGCGGTGGGGATAGCATATATCACGGAATTTGCGTGCGAGCTTCTAAAGGACGCGGGTGCGGGAGCGATCGCGAAAAAGGCGGAGCTTGCGGGCAAGATAATAATACTGAATATGGCTCTTCCCATAATCGGTGAGCTTATGGAGGTGTGCATAAATGCGATCAAGGGTATTTAGCATGGCGGCGTTAGTGATGGCGGCTGCCCCTTTGCGGGCGTATGCATATTCACTGCCGTCCATATCCGATGCGCCCATATTCAACGAAACGGCAAACGCCGTTACAAACGGCAGCTTTTCGCTAAATCCCGCAGAGCTTATAAATAAAGCCGGTCAAATGCTTGCGGGTGAGATAAGAAACAGTATGGGTTATACGGTAACGATCATATTTATCGCCTTAATATCGGGGAGCGTAAGGGTATTATCCGACAGCTTCGACAATGAGACCTCAAGGGCGGCAGGATTTATATCGTTTGCGGTCATGAGTATGCTTGCCTTAAAATGCTTTGCGATGTCGATAAGCTATGCGCAGAACGTGACGGAGGCCGTTTCGGCGTTTGTAAATAAGCTGACTCCCGTTTTCATAATGACGCTCTTTGCCTGCGGAAACGTTACGGCGGGCACAGCTTTTTCACCCGTACTTTCGGCGTCGGTTTATGTAATAAGCTATGTTATCGAAAAATGCCTTGTGCCCATGATAACCTTCAGCGCAGTATTGTCGGTTATAAGCAATATAAACGGTAAGATGGGCGTTTTGAATTTGTGCAGAGTTTTAAGGTCGCTTACAAAATGGATAACGACGGCGCTTATAACGCTTTTTACGGCAGTAACGTCGCTTTACGGTATGAGTGCGCCGCCCATGGATGAGCTTGGCAAAAAAACGCTCAAATTTACCGTAAGCTCCGCAGTTCCCGTAGTCGGTGGCTTTTTGTCGGATTCTGCGGATACGGTTTTGTGCGGAGCAAGGCTTATAAAAAATGCGGCGGGAGCCGCAGGTATAATAACGGTATGTGCAATATGCTTTGTCCCGGTACTCAAGGTATTTGTCATACAGCTTGTTCTAAAAGCGGGCTCCGCCGTTTGCGAGCCTGTGGCGGATAAAAAAATATCTGCGATGCTCTGGGAAATGTCAGAAACAATAATGCTTGTCTTTGCGGTGCTTGTAATGATGATGGTAATGCTTACCGTGGATATAGGGATAATTTTGGCTGTAACGGGGTTTTAGGTTATGAAGGATTATATTTTAACGCTTTTGGCGACGATAACACTTTCGGCGTTATGCGCATACATATCGCCAAAGGAATGGGCAAAGTACATAAAGCTTATATGCGGTCTTGTGATAACTGTATCTCTTATAATGCCCGTTACAAGACTTATAAAAACGGATTGGAAGCTCCGTGCGGAGAGTGAAAGCAATGATACGGCGGAATATAAAGACCTGTATAAAAGCCTTGTTTTAGAGGAGCTTGAAAAGCGTATAAGCGAGGACGTATCGCAAAGAATAAAAAATGAATTCGGGCAGGATATCAAGGCTCAGGTAAGTCTTGATGTAAATGATAACAATGAGATAGAACGGGTGAAGGAAATAAAAATAACCGGCGGACGTATAAATAATGCGGCAAAGGAAAGATTATACGAGGTTTACGGAGCGAAGGTAACGGAATGAAAAATATAGCGGATCTGAAAAAATTGGCGCAAAACAAGCATATACGGCTTTTGGCAATCATATTTATAATTGGCATAACTCTTATGCTTGGTTTTAAAGATAATGACAGGATCGTACAAACCAAAACAAGCGCCCCGAAAGAGGTTGACGATGAGGAGCGGCTTTGTAATATTTTGTCCCATATAGATGGAGTGGGTGACGTTGAGGTCATGATAACCTATTACGAAACCGTAAAGAAGGATATTGCGTACGAAACGAAAACCGACAGCATGGGAAATAATGACAGGAGTGAGGAGAGTGAGGACAAAAAGGCTGTAATGGCTGACGGCGGGCCGGTAGTCATAAAGGAAACATATCCGAGGGTGAAAGGTGTGATAGTGGCGGCTGAGGGAGCAGATGATCCGCATATAAAAAGTGCCTTGTCAAAGGCTGTTACGGCAGTCCTTGATGTAAGCGCACACAGAGTATGTATCTATAAAAAGGAGGACTGAGAATATGATGGTATTGAGGAAAAAGGAGCTTGTTGCGGCTATGCTTGTAATACTGATAGGGGTTGCGGGCTATTTGAACTGGTCGTATCAGGACACGATAAGCGTAAAGGATGGGGACAGCTATATAGAAACCGGCAAAAAGCTGGGCGAAGCGCAGTTTGTAAGCAAGGTTGATGAGGATATAGAGGAAGGCGGGGAAAACGATGGTGAGGCTCAAACGGCGGCAAACGTCGAGGAGGCACAGGATAAGGACGGCAGCTATTTTGAAAATGCAAGGCTTCAGCGTGAGGAGGCAAGATCAAAGGCGCTTGAAATTTTAAACCGCACTGCGGCAAACGAGAGCTTTGACGGTGACGTAAGAAAAAAGGCGGGGGATAAAATTATTGAAACTGCCGCCAATGTCGAGAAGGAAACCGAAATTGAGAGCCTTGCACAGTCAAAGGGCTACGATCTTATCTGCGCATACATAAGCGACGGCATTGCAAACGTGTCCGTGAAGAAGGACGGCTTTTCGGAAAACGATGTGACCGTGATCTGCGAGATAGTGACGTCGCAGACGGATCTGCCGGCAAACAGTGTAAGAATAATTGAAGTCAAATAAAAGAACAGGGCTATGGCAAAACGGTTTTTAAATCGCTTTGCTTTAGCCCTGTTTTAAGGCTTTCGCTTTGATGATTTGTTACGGTGCTGTTGCTACTTGAGGCTTCCCCTTGGTGGGGAAGCTGGCAGCTATGCTGACTGATAAGGGGGAATTTATCCCTTCATCAGATAGCTTACCTCATGTGCGGTAAGGTGACGCCATCTTCCCAATGGCAGATTGCCA
>CACZPW010000184.1 GCA_902783115.1 uncultured Ruminococcus sp.
ATCCGTTCCGTATCCGTGCAAAGTCCGGTAGTCTCATCGACTGTGAATATACAGCCGCAAAACTGTCCCTTGCCCTGTGCAACTGCGGATTTTGTCGGGGTACCGTTTAAAAACCGCTGTATTATACGCTCTTTTTCGATGCCGAGCACCGATATTACAGGCCCCGTCATACCCAGATCGCTTATATACCCCGTACCGTTTGGGAGTATCATATCGTCCGCTGTCTGAACATGGGTGTGCGTACCGAAAACCACGCTTGCCTTTCCGTCAAGATAATAGCCCAGAGCCTCTTTTTCCGAGGTCGCCTCGGCGTGGAAATCAACGAAGATAACGTTTGTGATTTTTTTTAGCTCCTCGATTTTTGCCTCGCCCGCAATAAACGGCGAATCGGCGGGCATATGCATAAATGTTCTGCCTATAAGATTTATAACGCCTATCTTTTTCCCGCTTCTGCTTGTAAAAACCGCCGCCCCCTCGCCGGGAGTCACGCCGCTGTAGTTTAAAGGGCGTATGATATTTGCGCCCTCGTCCATAAGAGCGCATATTTCATTGAAATGCCCCCAAGTATGATTACCCATCGTGACCGCATCGACGCCCGAGCGCATAAATTCGTCGTATTCGTTCCTGCCCATACCGTTTCCGTGAGCTGCGTTTTCGCCGTTTGCAATGACAAAATCAATATCATGCCTGTATTTTATATCCTCGACATAGCGAAACAGCATATCCCTGCCCACGCGGCTCACAACATCGCCTACACATAAAACCTTCATATCAAAAATTGCCTTTCCATATAAGACCTTACTTATAGTGTACCAAAAAAACACTCCGCTGTCAAATCCCAAAAATGAATAAAATATATACATTTGTGAACAATTTTTAAACAGTTTAAAATACGCTTGACAAAGGTTTTCAAAGGTGGTAAATTATACTTGTTAGCACTCGAAGGCGTTGAGTGCTAACAAAATGAGGAGTTGATTATAGATGGATTTAAGCGAGCGAAAAAGAAAAATCCTTCAGGCAGTAATTGACGAGTATATAGGGACAGCGGAGCCTGTCGGATCAAGGGCGATATCAAAGCGTGAGAATCTGAATCTGTCAAGCGCGACGATAAGGAACGAGATGGCAGACCTTGAGGACATGGGGTATCTTATCCAGCCGCATACGTCGGCGGGACGGGTGCCGTCCGACGAGGGGTACAGGTTCTATGTAAATTCGCTGATGGAAAAATACCAGATGGGTATGGAGGCGATAATGGAGCTTCAAAAGGCGTTCCAGATGCGAATAACGAGGCTTGATCAGATCATAAAATATGCGGGGAGCATCGCGTCGGCGCTTACCGATTATGCAACCATCATAACCGCGCCGCAGAGGGGCTTGTCGATGCTCAGAAAAGTGGATCTTGTTCCGATCTCAAACGAAAAGACGATGGTGGTGGTCGTAACAGACGGCGTAAAGTCGCAGGTGCTTGATATGCCGCTTTCGGAGGAAGAATGTGAGATTTTAAGCTCCGCAATAAATAAATATCTTAAAGGTCTTACGTCAAAGGACGTTACCACCGATAAAATGAGCGGTATCAAGGAGCAGATAAGAGAAAAAACGAAGCTTGACGATGACGTTCTGACAAGGGTACTGCGGTTTGTGTTTGAGACCATAACCGCGGACGAGGATGCGGAGATATACGTATCGAATTTACAGTCCATTCTCAAATATCCCGAATACAGGGACGTTCAGAAGGCGGGAAAGATGTTCTCGTTCCTTGAAAACAAGGATAATTTAAGGCGGCTTGTGATGTCCGACAGCGGTGAGGGCATCCACGCAAGGATAGGCTCGGAAAACGACGATGAGATATTGAAGGATTGTTCCCTTGTAACGGTCGACTATTCATTGGGTACGGGGCGCGGCGGTAAAATAAGCGTCATAGGCCCCAAGCGTATGAATTATTCCAAGGTGTTTGCAAGCCTTGATACGATATCGGGCGAGATAGATAAAATTTTAAGATATTACACCGATAACGGTTAGTATCGGGGAAAGGATTGAAAATTAAGGAAAATGAGCAAAAAGGAAAAAGAAATAAAGGCTGAAGAAGAAATCCTTGAAGAAGCTGAAAATCCGGAAGCGCAGGAGGATGAAAAGCCGGGTATTGAGGACGAACTGAACGAAAAGCTCAAAGAGGCGAACGATAAATATATGCGCCTGTACGCCGAGTTTGACAATTACAAAAAGCGTACTCAAAAGGAAAAGGAGCAGCGTTATGCCGACGCCGTGATAGATGTTGCGGCAAAAATATTGCCGATAGGCGATAATTTGGAGCGCGCCCTGCAGACCGAGGTATCCTCCGAGGATGCCGTCAGGCTCAAAGAGGGTATCGACATGGTGTTAAAGCAGTTCAACGACGCATTATCCGATATCGGCGTAACACCCATCGCCGCACAGGGAGAGCAGTTTGATCCCAATTTCCACAATGCCGTAATGCATATCGAGGACGAAACCATTGACGATAATACCGTCGTTGAGGACCTTATGCGCGGCTACAAGTATAAGGACGACAGAGTGGTAAGGCATAGTATGGTAAAAGTCGCTAACTGATTTGCGGTATAAATTGTGTTATACGGCGTCAGGGAACGCTTGAAGTATCGCATACGTCGTCGCATTCCCTTCCTTGTCTAACGCAATTTATCCTCGCAAAGGTGAGCATAGATAAATAACAGAGAAAAACAAACACAAAACAAATATATAAAATGGAGGTAAAAATATCATGGGAAAGATTATAGGTATTGACTTAGGTACGACAAATTCAT
>CACZPW010000185.1 GCA_902783115.1 uncultured Ruminococcus sp.
ACGACCGTTTTTTGTACTACCCATACCTTTTTTATGAGCCATTTAAAACACCTCGTTTCTCAAAAAATTAACCTATGCGTATATTCAGGCATTGATCTTAACGATCTCAACCTTTGTATATGGCTGTCTGTGGCCACGCTTTTTACGCTCATTCTTCTTGCGCTTCATTTTGAAAACATAAATTTTCTTTGCCTTACCGTTTTTAACGACCTTGGCTGTAACTGTTGCTCCCTCAACTGTGGGAGCGCCGATCGTTACGTCATCACCTTCGCCCGTTAAAAGGACATTATCAAAGGTCACTTCTGTTCCCTCTTCGACGTCAAGCTTTTCAATGAATAACGTATCGCCCTCCGATACCTTATACTGCTTTCCGCCTGTTACGATTACTGCGTACATAAAAACACCTCCTCTTATATTTTTTGAGGACACGCTATTGTAGGTATCCGCACCTTCCGGCAGGAATTTATAACCCATTCTATGCGGTCGCTAATATATTCTAACAGACAAACTCTGCATTGTCAAGCATTTTATGAAATTTTTTCTTTTGACCGAAAATTTTGGAAATTTGCATAAAATTTGTATAAAAATACAAAAAGAACGTCTATAATGCTTGCACTTCCTTTATTTTTGTGGTAATATATCTGCATATATGTAAATTTTATGATTTAAGGGGGCAAGAAAATGACGACAAATATTTATATTTTGATATCCATTATTGCATACCTTTTGGTTGTACTGGGTGTCGGTGTCTGGTTTTCAAACAAAAACAAAACGACTGACGATTTCTATCTGGGCGGCAGAAAATTGGGGCCGTTTGTAACGGCAATGAGCGCAGAGGCGTCGGATATGTCAAGCTATCTGCTTATGGGCGTGCCCGGCGTTGCACTGCTCACAGGTCTTGCGGACGCATCATGGACGGCTATAGGACTTGCCATAGGCACGTACTTAAACTGGCTGTTTGTGGCAAAGAAGCTACGCCGCTATTCAAGCAAGGTAGGCGCGGCTACGGTACCGGCGTTTTTCTCAAACCGCTTCCGTGACAGCTCAAAGCTTTTGAGCATTATTGCGGCAATCGTTATCATCGTGTTCTTTATTCCGTATACCGCATCGGGCTTTGCAGCTTGCGGAAAGCTCTTTAACACCCTTTTCGGTGTTGACTATACCGCAGCAATGATAGTATGTGCGGCGATCATCATTATGTATACGATGCTCGGCGGATTCCTTGCCGCAAGCACGACCGACTTTATACAGAGTATAGTTATGACGATAGCTCTTGTAATTGTACTCGGTTACGGTATCGTTCATGCGGGAGGTATGGGACAGGTTGTGGAAAACGCAAAAACGCTGCCCGGATATTTCAGCTTTACGCAGACGTATGTTGACGGCGGCGCAAAGCCGTATACCTTGTTTACCATCTGCTCAACGCTTGCATGGGGACTTGGATATTTCGGTATGCCGCATATACTTTTAAGATTTATGGCTATAGAAGATACGAAAAAGCTCACCCTCTCACGGCGTGTTGCGTCGGTATGGGTCGTTATATCGCTCGGCGTTGCCGTGCTTATCGGTATAGTAGGTATGGGTATGATAATGAACGGCGCGCTTACGCTTGAAGATCCCGAAAGAGTTCTGATAGGTATCGCACAGCTTATAAGTCAGCACGGCGCATTGGCGGCGATCATCGCGGGAGTTATCCTTGCGGGAATTTTGGCGGCTACGATGTCGACCGCCGATTCACAGCTTTTGGCGGCGTCCTCTTCGGTTTCGCAGAATATCCTTAAGGAAAAGCTGTTGCCGGACATAGAGGAAAAAACGACGATGCTTATCGCAAGATTTACTCTTGTTGCGATAGCTATAGTAGCGGTATTCTTGGCCCGCAACCCCGACAGCTCGATATTTAAGATCGTGTCGTTTGCATGGGCAGGCTTCGGTGCCGCATTCGGACCGGTAATGATATTCTCACTGTTCTGGAGAAGAACGACGAAGTGGGGCGCACTTGCAGGTATGGTAGTAGGCGGCGCTATGGTATTTATCTGGAAATACGTTATTGCAAGCCTTGGCGGCGTATTTGCAATATATGAGCTTCTGCCCGCATTTATATGCGCCTGCATAGCGATCGTTATCGTAAGCCTTTTGACCCCTGCCCCGTCAGAGGAAATATTAAAGGAATTTGACGAAATAAAAGCAATGAAAGACTGATTATAAAATAGAAAGACTTAACGCAGAGGCAGTCACTTTAGTATGTGGCTGCCTCTGTGATTTTATTCAAAAATACTGTTTTTCAAAAGCATAAAAGAGTTGTATTTTCTGTAAACTAATGCTATAATGATAATTGAAAAATGATACATTACAGGGGGCTGATTATATGCGCCAAACAACAAACAATGAAATGATAACTGCCTTGGACAATGCCATTGCTTCGGTTGAAATGGAAGGCTTTGTTTTTTCTGACGGTGAAAAAGAATTGTGTATGGAAGCGTTAGAAGGCAAAATCACAAAAGATGAGTTGATAAAAAAACTACTTGAAAGGTGCAGAGTATAATGGCATATTCTTTAGATCCGCTCCAAGACGGTTGCTATGAAAACAGCAGTGTGCTTATAAATAAATTTGACATAAGAGATGAAAAAGAGCTTGGAATGATGGAACGTAATCTTACAAGCTATCTTATGGCACAAGCAACTATTGAAATACCTTTTAAAAAAGTTGATTTTGAATTTTATAAATATCTCCATGAATATATTTTCGGTGAGATTTATGATTGGGCCGGCACCATCCGAAGAGTCAATATGAGTAAAATGGGAACCCGATTTTGCCCCGCCGAAAAAATAGAAGAAAGGGCTAAAATAATATTTGACGGACTGAAGGCACACAATTATCTTAAAGATTTCATTGGCGAAGAATTTGTAAATGAGTTTGTGGATTTGTATTGCGCACTTAACTATCTGCATCCGTTCCGTGAAGGTAACGGAAGAATTCAAAGGCTGTTCTTACTAATGCTTCTAAGAGACATGGGGAAAAATATAGATTTTAAGAATATAGATAAAGATTTATTGATGATTGCAACCATAAAGTCAGTAAGCGGTGATGTGTTCATGCTCCGGAATATTTTTAAAGAACATATAACTTAATTTTGTAATATCCCAATGTTTTGTCAAGCACAATAGAATACTACACACAAAAACAGGATACAAAAGGCATCCTGTTTTTGTGTTATCCGCATTTATTCGGTTATCATTTTTACCTGTGCCGCCGTAAGTGCGGTATTATATATTCTTATATTATCCACAGCGCCGTTAAGCGGTGTATCCCAGAAATTCACTCCGACAAACATCTTTGTCGTTCCGTCTATAACATCTGCGATATCTCCGTCTGCAACCTTCGTTCCGTCAACATATATCGTACCCTGCGTACCGTTTGCGGTAACGGTCACATTATGCCATGTATTAAGCGTGAATTTCTTATTGTCTGCGGTAAAGAGATCATTCCATGCGTTTCCGCCCAGAACGTCTCTTGACCAGATCATGGGTCCGTTATCAAGTGTGGACTGCCAGCCCTGCGGCGCTATTGATACCCACTTTGCATTGCTATCACCCGATTTTGCGCTGTCGCCGTCATAGTCGATCATGAATATGAACGGGGTATATTGAGTCGACGCACTAAGCTTTGTATCAAAGGATATCGTATATGCCGTACTTTCGGGAACCCGATCAAGCATTACGCCGTTTGATGCGGCACCCGTAAACGACAGTGCCTTATCCCCCGCAA
>CACZPW010000186.1 GCA_902783115.1 uncultured Ruminococcus sp.
ATTGCAAGCAATGCTATGGGGGAAGGTGTCAAGCTATTTAAAATCGCTTTGCGATTTGCATTGCTTTGCAATGCCGTGTGCTTGACGGATGAGGGGGTATTACGGAACGTTTTTCCCGCCGGTTTTACAGTAGGGGCGGATATTATCCGCCCGCCATTTACAACCAATGCGGTGCTACTGCCCTGTAAAACCGAATCAAAAACTGCTCGCTGCTTCTGCTTTGTTAAGGTGTGTTGCGGAGATTTCCCTTTTTTCTCAAACCCCTCATCAGGCGCCTACGGCGCCGGCTTCCTATACCATATCGCTTTAGCGATTGGTAGGTGCGTTATGAAATAACAGCACCGTAACAGTCCACCAAGGGGAAGCCTACCCATGCCGTAAACAAAAAGGCGGTTTTGTAGGGACAGGCGTCCTCGACTGTCCGCTATATACGGCATAAATTGCCTTACGGCATGATTTGTGACAATGGCACATTTAACCCTTAAAAATTCCGTTCATTGCAATAACGGCAACACAAAAATCACCAAGAGGGAAGAATCCCTCCTTTTTCCATTTTCAATTTCCCATAGACCCCCTTGTTAAAGGGGGTAAAATCCGCCTCGCGGATTTTGGGGGATTCCCGTTCTCATAGAGGACGGATAACTTTCCATTTTGCATTCAGCATTACGCATTTTTTACATTTTCCCTCCGTGTTGCTCCATATAATCGCAAATTTCACGAATTATCGAATGCAAAAAAATCAATTCCGTTTCATTCCTTTCATTTAAGACATTTGTTATTTCTTTTGTCATGGCGCTGCTGTCATGCGCATCTATCAGAGAATCAATGGTCGTTTCCAAAGCCCGCGCTATCCTGTACACCGTTTCAAGACTGGGTTTTCGTGCCGCTGTTTCTATCTGGCTTATAAAAACCGTTGAAACATCTGTCAATTCTGCAAGCTGCTCCTGTGTGAGACGTTTGCTTCTGCGCACAGCAGATATGTTTTTACCCAACATTATATAATCCATAGAAACACCTCTTTCCTTACCATTATAAGTATAAACAAAATCAATTTATAAAATAATATGCCATAAGCAAAAAAAATTTAGCTTATGGCATTGACAAAAATTTTGCGTTATGTTAGAATGCTTTTGTGAATTTTTACAAACCGGATACCGGCTTGTAGTTTTCAGTAAAAAATATAAAGGAGAAAAAGAAATGAAACAACAAACAAAAAAACTTTTGGCATTGCTTGTCACAATGGCAATGTGTATCGGACTCTTATCAGTTCCGGTAATGGCAGACGGCTATGCGGCAAAAATCGGCGACACAGAGTATGAAACGGTACAGGCGGCAATAAGTGCAGCCGGTGAAAATGATGTGATCGTTGTCTATGACGCAAGCACATTTCCGCAGACCCTTACCTTGAGCAATGCAACAATCAAGGGTGTTCAGGGCGCTGAAAAGGTTAAGGTTGATACCTTAAATATGATCAGCACGTCAAACTCAAATCTTACGATTGAAAATTTTGATTTTGTTCAGACATCATCAAACGGAACGTTAAGAATATGCGGTACCAATACGACAATTAAAAATTGTGATTTTGAGATAGGCGATTCGGATCCCGGTTCAGGTAGCGGCGGCTTCCTTACTATGGGTTCAGGTGAAGTACCTGCAAGAAATTTAGTATTGGAAAATTGCAATTTTGACGCTACAACCTCCAACGGAACAACATTTTACAAAAGGATCTTCGACGGACCACGGTGTGATAATCTTACAATTAAAGGCTGTAGATTTGAAAACGGCTGGTCTATTACATATTACGGAATTTTTACGGGCAATATATTGGTTGAGGATTCATATCTTGTGGCAAATGCGTACACAATCCACAACGGCGGTGACACACACGTAACATCATACCTGATCAAAAATTCAACCTTAGGCGGCTGGACATCGTATGCATGGTGTGACCAGTCGACCTTTGAGAACTGTACGTTTGTAGATTTCAGCTATAATACGTTGGTAGCTTATAACAACACAACGTTTAAGAACTGTGCTTTCCCTGCAAATTATAAGATATATACAGGCACACAAAGCAACTATGATTGGATAATCGACAACTGTACAATGGGCGGCGAGCTTTTGTATGCAGGCGATGATGAGAAGTTCTTTGCAAGTGATGATGCTGACTGGAAAAATCAGACGGTTACAATATTACCTGTAAAATCCAATGCAGTGGCGCAGATCGGCGACACAAAATATGAAACATTGGCAGCAGCAGTTGCAGCAGCAGAAGCAATGAATAACAATCCTACAATTACATTATTGAAGGATACTGCAGGCAATGGTATATCTGTAAAGAGCGGCAGCAGCTTCACGATTGATTTTGACGGTTATACATACACCGTTGATGGTGATCTTGCAGGTTCAACAGGCACGCAGACACAGGCGTTCCAGCTTTTACAGGGTTCAGACATTACTTTCAAAGACGGAACGATTACATCGGCAAAAGCGTTAATGCTTATTCAGAACTATTGTAATCTTACGCTTGACAATATGACGCTTGACGGCAGCAACCTTACCGACAGCGTAGCTTATACGCTTTCAAACAATAACGGCAATGTCACTATAAACGATTCTCATATTATAGCAAAGACAGGCGGAGTTGCATTTGATGTTTATTCATTTGGCTCATATACAGGTGCAAATGTTACGGTAAACAGCGGAACGATCGACGGAAAAATTGAGGTTGGTGCATCTTCGGGTGCAAATACATCAAATCTCGCTTTAACAATCAACGGCGGTAAATTCAGCGGCGAATTTGACGTAGCAGGCTATGCGAACAAGTTCAGCGTAACAGGCGGTACATTTGTTGCCGATGTAAACGATAATGTTGTAAGCGGCTATACATTAAGAGCAATAGATGATGATGTTTATAATTATGAGGTAGTTAAGGCAGTAGAGGAAAATACCGATTATGTGGCTGCTGAAAACAGCTCAGCAACACCTCAGAAGCTTGCGGAAGAAACTGTTTCGGCAGATTTAGCAAATGACGGAGATACGGCAGTTGTTGTTACAGCACAGAAAAAGACCGACGATAGTAAGGTATTTAATATTGTAACTGTTGAAAAAGAAGGCGACACAGTGACCGCAGCGGAACCAAAGGAGATCACTGTTACGGACGACGGCAATATACGCGTTGATAATATCAAGGTTTCGGCACTGGGCGAAATATTCGCACAGAAGGTTACTGAGCTTAACGCAGTAGAATCTCCTACCGCAGCGCTTTCATTAAGCGTTGAAACGGAAACGGTTGCAGAGGACGCAATAACCTACGAGGTACACCCCGTAGTTACGGTTGCAGGTAATTCGTATGCGCTTAACGGCGAAGTTGTGGACGGCAGCTACACGTTCAGACTCACTGTACCGGATTCAATGGCTGCAAAGTTTAACAAGATAAAGGTTGCTCACGGCAGTGATGCTCCGCAGTACTGTAATATACAGGGTGAAGCAGGCGGATATTATGTTGAAGCTGCAACAACGCACTTCAGTACGTTTGAGGTTACGGGCGTTATCGGTATATCGGCTATCGATGCATATATCGACACAAAAACAAACGAGGGTAATATCAGATTTATCACGACTGTAAATGCGACCGAGACCACAGGCTTCGGAACATATTTTGTAAAGGATACAAATATCCAGGCTGCAACAGACCTTACAGCGGTAGACACAGAGGATGCTCATCATATCAAGCTTTCGGGCGATAATCTGGGTACTTACACAACATTCCAGGCGGATATGATAAACGTTCCGTCAACGTATAACGAAACACAGTTCTATGCTATATCGTATGTGGTAGCAGGCGGCGATACATATTGGTCGGTAAGCGTACCTGCAGTTATAGCAAACGAGGCAAACAATAAATAATCGGAGGTAAATATAATGAAATTAAAAAGATATGAAGCTCCCACAATAGAGAGCGTTACATTTGAAAAAGAGGACATTATCCGCACAAGCGGCGAATTCACCTTGATGGCACAAACAGCAACGGATACTCAGGCTGATATGTCACAGGGAACTGCTGCTTCAGACTTCTTTAACTAATTTCCGGTAATATATGTTTGATATATTACGCATATCAACCCCAACTGGTATGCCACAAAAACGGTTGCTCCCGCGGCAGCCGTTTTTGCTGTCTGAAGCGTTACGCAAAAAAATCACCCCACGGCGCATATTATGTTCCGTGGGGTGATTTTCCGTTTAAATTATTTTCATATTATGTACTTGTTTATTACGTCTATTATATCCCTGTTTACGGGATCTTCGATCTCAACCTTTATCGGCTTTGTCAAATCCATTGACAAAATACCCATTATCGACTTTCCGTCAATTATGTATCTTCCGCTGAAAAGAGTTACATCGCCGTGATTTTCCAACGCCGCTTTGTTAAATTCCTTAACAGAATCAAGGCTATCCAAAGAAATAATTGTCTCTATCATAAAACAAACCTCCTTTCCTGAGGCACAAAACAATGTGAATAATCCAAAATGCAAAGCATTTTGTACCTTACCTATTCACTATTCCTTATAACCTCTTACCTGTCTGAATCTATTCAGACATAAAACCTCCCTTAACCAAAAGTCCTGCACATTATACTCCGATATATTGGTTATGTCAAGGAATAAAGTAGCCAAAAAATACGGTAAAACGGGCTTTTTTTTGTACAATGCTCAAAAAGTTTGTCCGTAATTCGTTTAAAAAAAGCAAGTGCGGCAAAGACCTTGAATTTTTTTTGATAATTGTATTATTTTCGGGCATAATAAGGCTATAACAGGCTAAATTTTTATCATTTGTAAAGGAGAACAAGCTATGAGAAGAATAACTTTGTCAGTTTTGGGGATTTTTGCGGCGGCATCGCTTTGCGGCTGCTCTATGAGAAGTATGGGTACGGCTAAAAACCCCGCGCCCACGCCCACACCAACGCCGCAGGTAACCGTTTCACCCACGGACGGCGGCATCATAGACGATGCGGGAAACGCCGCAGGCGAGATAATTGACGGCGCGGGTGAAGTAACCGAAAAGGCAGGCGAAGCTGTCGGCGAGGCGGCAAAGGATATCGGTAACGCCGCAAAGAACGGCGCTTCATAATAGGGCTGGCTTTTTTTAAGGCTTTATGGTATACTTTCCCTAAACGGAGGTATATCATGGAGCCTTATTATTATATAGAGAAAAAAAGCGTTATTTCAAAGGACGCACTTTTAAAGCGTGCCGTAGCGAATGCGGGATATTGCTATGAGGATATGGAATATGCGGTATCGGATACCGGAAAGCCGTATTTTAAAAACAGCAGTCTGTTTTTTAATACCGCCGATACAAAAAATTACGTGGCGGCGGCGGTTTTTGATGCCGATATAGGTATCGACATAGAGGAAATAACACGGAAAGCCGACACAAAGCGTCTTGCAGACAGGTTTTTTTCCGCCGCCGAGCAAGAATACGTCCGCACACATGCGGATAAGCGGTATGCGTTTTTCAGGATATGGACGCGAAAGGAGGCACTTTTAAAGGCGGACGGCATAGGCATACGCTTGGAGCTTGCATCCTTTGACACCACGCCCGATACGGTGGTGTTTAAAAACAAAAGCTACCGTTTCACTGACATAACAACGGACGGCGGCGTAATATGCAGTATATGCACAAGGAATAAATTACTTGACTAAAAGCCGCTTTGGCGTTACAATTATAGCATACAGATCTGCGAATATTAACGCGCTATTTGAAAGGACGGATATTATGAAAAAAATTACTGATTCGGTTATATATATCGGAGTTGACGATAAGGAGCTTGACCTGTTTGAAGGTCAATACATAATCCCCAACGGCGTTTCGTACAATTCATACCTTATTCTTGATGAAAAGGTTGCTGTTATGGACACGGTGGATAAAAGAAAAACAGGCGAATGGCTTGAAAAGCTCGATAATGCTTTGGACGGCAGAACGCCCGATTATGCGGTTATTTCGCATCTTGAGCCCGATCACGCATCAAGTCTTGACAAGCTCGTTTCAAAATACCCCGATATCACGCTTGTTATGAGCGCAAAGGCAAAGTCGATGCTTCCGCAGTTCTTTGACGGCGGTATCAGCGCGGATATCATAACGGTCAGTGAGGGCGGGGAGCTTAATTTGGGCGCGCACACGCTTGCGTTTTATATGGCGCCTATGGTGCA
The DNA here is from genome assembly GCA_902783115.1 of uncultured Ruminococcus sp. Taxonomy (GTDB): domain Bacteria; phylum Bacillota; class Clostridia; order UBA1381; family UBA1381; genus 12844. Next base: position 6,210 of record CACZPW010000186.1, read on the forward strand.
TTGGCCGGAGGTCATGGTAACATACGATAAGAAGGATAAGATATTGTTTACGGCGGACGGATTCGGCAAATTCGGCGCGCTTGACACGGACGAGGACTGGGCGTGCGAGGCGAGAAGATACTATTTCAATATTGTCGGCAAATACGGCGCACAGGTGCAGGCTCTTTTAAAGAAAGCATCGGCGATAGATATAAAGATCATCTGCCCGCTTCACGGACCCATACTTACCGAAAATCTGGGCTACTACATCGAAAAATACGATATATGGAGCTCGTATGGGAGCGAGGACGACGGCGTGTTTATTGCGTATGCGTCCATGCACGGAAACACCGCAGAGGCGGCAAAAAAATTAAAGGAAATATTGGAACAAGAGGGCGCAAAGAAGGTGGCGATAACAGACCTTGCGCGCGACGATATGGCGGAGGCTGTCGAGGACGCATTCAGATACGATAAGCTTGTGCTTGCCGCACCCACCTACGATGCGGGACTGCCCCCGTTTATGCACGATTTTATCTATCACTTAAAGCATAAGAATTACCAAAACAAGCGCATAGCGTTTATCGAGAACGGAAGCTGGGCGCCCGTATCGGGTAAGCTTATGGCGGCAGAGTGCGCGGAAATGAAAAACGTTACGCTTTGTGAGAATAAGGTCACGTTAAAATCGACCTTAAAGAGCGTCAATACGGACGAAATGAAAGCGTTGGCAAAGGAGCTTTTAGGCGTATGAGAATAAGGCTTAACGAGGACGAGAACATAGTAAAGACCGTCAAGGCGGGGCTTGAAGCAAAGGGCGGATACTGCCCGTGTGTGCTTGAGGTAAGCGAGGACACAAAGTGTATGTGCAAGGAGTTCAGAGAACAGATCGCCGATCCCGGATTTGAAGGCTATTGCCATTGTATGCTCTATTATAAGGAGCTGTGATTTAAGGGTAAATTTTTCCGGAGGTGTGGGGCTTGGAGAAGATTGATATAAAGCAAATGGTACGGCTCAATCACATGCTGTATTTAAAGCATTTTGCCGTAAAGCTCAGAAATGAGGGTGATTTTGACGTGTATATTTCACCCATGAACAAGGATTACGATCCTGATAAAAATATTAAAATGTTTGATATTATAACAGATTTTTATAAAAAACAGGGCTATGACGTAATGATAGATCACGCCCTGATGTGCTATCACCTGTATAAAAAATGAACGGTCTTGCCGTTCATTTTTTATCTTGTAGCTTTTTCCCATCTTACACAACGATTTTTACCTCGCTGCCCAAGCGGGTTTTTGTAACGACAAGCTGTTTATCTATGCGTTCCTTAAGCTCGCCGACATGGGATATTATTCCCACAAGTCTGTTATTGTCCGAGAGGCGTATAAGCGCGTCAAGGGCGGATCTTAACGACTCCTCGTCAAGAGTTCCGAAGCCCTCATCGACAAACATCGTATCAATGCTTATTCCTCCCGACATCATCTGTATCTCGTCCGAAAGCCCCAGCGCAAGCGATAACGACGCCTTGAACGTTTCGCCGCCCGACAAAGTCTTCACGTCACGCTCCGTGCCGTTATAGTGGTCAATTATATCAAGCTCCAGACCGCTGCGCTGTCTGATGCTCGCCGAGCCCTCGCGCCGCTTTAATTCGTACTGACCGTTGGTCATATCCAAAAGCCGGATATTTGCGCGGCTGATTATCCTGTCGAAATATGTCATCTGCACAAACGCCTCGAAGGTGATTTTTTCCCTGCCCGTAAGCCGTCCCGACGCTGTTTTTGAAAGATTTTGCAGTATTGTAAGCTCCTTATCCTTTTTATCGAGCCGCTCACACTCGGTCTTGAGGAGCTTCAGATTTTTTTCGTTTATTTCAAGCCGCACCGAAAGCCTTGAAAGCCCCTTTGCGGTTTCCTCGCGTTCAAGCCTGTTTTTATCCGCATCAAGGCGCAGCTTATCTCCCGCTTCCTCGCTTATACTGCCCGCACGGGTCTTTAAAAGCTCCGCCTTTGCCGATTTCTCGTCGATGCCCGATTTTAACTTCGACGTTTGCTCCAAAAGCTCACTTTCCGCCTTCTTTGCGGTCGCCTGTGCGCTCAAAAGCTCTGAGATTTTTCGTTCCGCCTCCGCTTTTGTTTTAAATTTCAGATTTTTCGACATGGCTTCTATTTGCTTTTCATATTCGACCGCTCTTGTATCAAGCGCGGATATTTTTACATTATATTCCGATACTTCCGCCTGTATGCTCTTGATTTCGGCGTCGGTTTTCGGTCTCGCCTCCAAAAGCCCTGCCTTTTCCGCTTTTTGCGCTTCAAGCGCCTTGACCTTTATCCTTTCTGCGGCTATCAGATGCTTATATTCCGCAATCTTATTATCGGGCATTTCAAACTCACCGGACACGCCGCCTGTTTTTACCGACAGGGTATCCTCCATTGCATTAAGCTCGCCCGATATGCGGCTTAATATATCCGCCTTTTGGCGCACCGCCGCATCATACTCCGAAAGCCGTTCCTTTTCCTTTTCAAGCTCCGCTTCCGTTTTTGCGTTCCCGTTCATTTTTGCGGGGTTTGGATGTGTTTTTGAGCCGCAGACGGGACACGGAAAGTTATCCTTTAAAGCGCTTGCAAGAATCCCCGCGCGGTTGTCCAAAAATACGGCGTATGCGATCTGATACTCGCCGTTCTTTTCCGTGTACGCATTTTTTGCCGCCGCATACTCCGCTTTTGCCCTTTCACATTCCTTTCTTTTATCAAAGACCGCTTTTATATCCGCTTTTATTTCCTCAAGCTCCGACAGCTTCTTATCATACTCATTGAGCCTTGAATTTGCCTGCTCATATTTTACCTCGCAGTCCGCAAGCTCCAAAAGCCTGTCCTCTGCATTTTTCTGTCCCTGCATAAGCTTTAAAAGCCTTTTATCGGCTCCGTCCTTGCTTTTTTTCACATTCTCAGTTTCCGCAAAAACGCCCGAAAGCTCCGCTTGTTTCACATCAAGCTCATCATACTGTGTAAGGCTTAACCGTATATTGGCGATCTCGGCGGTATATCCGCTGCATTTTTCGGATTCCGCCTTTGCTTTCTCATATTCGGCGTCCTTTATTTCCTTTTCCTTTTTATCGGCATTTATCTGTCCCTCTAATTCTTTGACTTCGCGCTTTGCCGCCATAGCTCCGTCAAACTCCGACTGCATCGCGGCAAGCCTTGCGTTTTCCTTTTCAAGCTCCGCCGCCTTTTTTGAAAGCTCCTTTTGCTCCGATTTGTCATTTTCTATCGTATCGCTGTAATACTTTGCTGTTTCATCGAGGGATAAAGCGGCAAGACTTTCGTCGTCGGCGTCCGTAAACTGCTTTATAATAGTATCTATCGAGGTCTTTAATGCCCGGTATTCATTTTCGCAAACAGAACACATACTGCCAAGCTCCGACTGCACACGCTCATATTTTTCCGTCTTGAATATCTGCCTGAATACCTCCTCCCTCTCATGCGTCGGGGACAGTAAAAGCTTTTGGAACGCTCCCTGCGCAAGCATAACTATCTGCGTAAAGCGATCCATATCAACGCCGATGATGTCCTCCACCGCTTTTGTAACGTCGTTGGATTTGGTTATAATGCGTCCGTCGGGATATGTAAGCGTTGCGTCGGCTTTTTCGTTTGTCATGCCCTCGCCCCGCTCCTTGGGGCGTTCGTATTCGGGGTTTCTGACTATGTTATATTCTTTTCCGTTATGTAAAAAGGTAAGATCGACAAAGGTTTTTACGTCAGATCTTGCATACCTTGACCTTAGCATCTGCGAGCTTCTTACCCTGCCGCTCGCCTCGCCGAAAAGCGCAAACGTTATCGCATCAAAAACCGTTGTTTTGCCTGCTCCCGTATCCCCGCAGATAAGGTAGAGTCCGCTTTTCCCCAGCGCGGACATATTAAGTGTGACCGTACCGGCATACGGTCCGAACGCAGATATTGTAAGCTTTATCGGGCGCATGGCTATTCCTCCTCTATCCTTGAAATCAGGCTCGCCATAACGGCGATTTCGACGTCGCTTAATTTCATTGCATTTTGTTTTTCGTAAAAATCGGAAAACAGCTCAAGCGGACTTTTTTTATCAACATTTTCAAGAGCCTCGACCGTATTTGCATTACGGGTGCGGGCGTTATCGTAGCGAAGCTCCAGGATATTTTGATATACGCCGCGCATTTTTTCCGCCGCATACGGGATCTCCGTATCGTCCGTTAAAATCACTCTTATATAATCGTCCGTTCTTGTGCCCGAGTAAAAATTCCTGCTCATAAGCTCGTCATACTTACCCTGTATGGTGCGCATATCGTGTATGGGCGTAAGCGGTATTTGCGAAATTTTTATGTCCCCTTTTTCTTTAAGGTCTATAACGGTTATCGTCTTTTGGTCGTTTTCCTCCGAGAACGAATATTTTAACGGCGTGCCGCTGTAGCGGATAAACTCGCTTGAAATTTTCTGCGGGCGGTGTATATGCCCAAGCGCCGCATAATCAAAATCCGCAAACAGCCCCGCGCTGATATTATCCGTCCCCCCGACGCTCAGCTCCTCGCTTTCGGAGGTTACCGCGCCCGTTACGAATTGGTGCGCCGCAATAATGTTACGCTTTGATTTGTCAATATCCATTTTTGATATCACGTATTCTATGGCGCTGTTGCAGTCGGGTATTTCCTCATCCGCAAACGCCCTTACATATTGCGGCTTTAAAAACGGAAGCAGGTATATGTTTATATCGCCGTATTCATCGCTTAAAGTCACCGGCTCTACCGTACCGTTATATACGGGCGAAATATATATATTATGCTTGTTCATTATCCCCGACGCATACGCTATGCGCTCCTTGCTGTCGTGGTTTCCGTATATTATAAATACGCTGATGCCGTGATTTGAAAGCGCCGTCAAAAATCCGTCAAAGACAGCTACCGCCTCCGCCGGCGGAACCTGCTTATCGTAAATATCTCCCGCTAAAATAATGCCGTCAATCTTTTCATCAACGGCATTTTTTACTATCGTATCAAGGATATGCCTCTGCTCGTCAAGCTGTGACATTCCGTAAATTTTTATTCCTATATGAAGGTCTGAAATGTGAAAAAGCTTCATACTCTAACTCCTCAAATACTCTTTCAGTCTGTCCATTTGTCTGTTTGTGCAGTCGATCCCGTGTTGATATATTTTATCAAGCTTTTCAACGTCGTTTTCCGTCCGTTTTATGCCCTGCATGACCTCGGGCAAAATTATAAATATCTCGCCTCTTTTTTCCAGCTCAAAAATGTGGTCTCTTGCCTTATTGTAGTTATCATTCCTGTTTCTGAGCGCCCTTGCGAAATTCGGATAATTCCTGAACTTGTATGCGCTCAGGGTAAGAGTAAAATCCTTTTTCTCTTTCCGGAATTCACGCTCCTGCGTAAGCACGACTATCACCTTATCGCAGCCCTGATTTAACATATAGTCAACGGGTACGGAATCGGTTATGCCGCCGTCCATATACAGTCTGCCGTTTATTTCCACGGGCGGGAACAGTATCGGCAGAGCGCAGGTCGCAACGAGTACCCGCCATTGCCTGTCGTTTCCGTCCAAGGTAATGTATTCGGTTTTTGCCGTTTCTATATCGGTAACGGTCGCTACGGATCTTATGCCGCCGTTTTTAAAGGTCTCGTAATCAAACGGTATAAGCTCGTTCGGAATTTTATCATACACGAACGGGATATTGTAAATGCTTCTGATTTTCGGGTTGAAAAGGTGGGTAAAGTGCATATACTCCTTTGTGGAATAATACCTGTGCAGAAGCTCCCTGCATCTGTCCTTTTGCCATGACGCATACGACACTGCGTTTGCAATGCCCGCAGAGCTGCCTGCGATGATATCCGCCTTTATGTTGTTGTCTATCAGTGCCTCCATTACTCCGCAGGAGAAAAACGTCCTGCTTGCACCGCCCTCAAATACAATACCCAATTTCATACCGGTTCTCCGAAAATCCTTTATTTAACTGTATTATATCAAACCGCACGCTATATTTCAAGATGATTGTACACAAAATCCCCCGCTTTTAGGGGTAAAGTGTTAAATAATTAACTTTTGTTGTATGTGCGGCGATTTTATGATACAATATACGGTGAAAGAAAAAAAGGAGAGAGAAATTTATGGCTTTTAACATCATTCATGAGGCAAAACGTTGTCTTAACTGCAAAAAACCCATGTGCCGGACGGGCTGTCCGATAAATACGCCCATTCCGGATATGATACAGGCGTTTTTGAACGGGAACATCAACGACGCAGGCGAAATGCTTTTTGAGAACAATCCGTTAAGCGTTATCTGCTCGCTTATCTGTAACCACGAAAACCAGTGTGAGGGGCATTGCGTATTAAACCACAAGAATATGCCCGTACATATAAGCACGATTGAGAATTATATAAGCGACAACTATTTTGACAAGCTCCACTTTGACGATATAAAAAAGAACGGAATGCGCGCGGGCATTATCGGCGGAGGTCCGGCAGGACTTACCATTGCAATAATTTTGGCAAGGCGCGGCTATGACATAACGATATTCGAGTCAAGGGAAAAGATAGGCGGAGTTTTGCGCTACGGGATCCCTGAGTTCAGACTGCCAAAGACGATAATCGAGAGATATAAAAGACTGCTCCTTTCAATGGGCATAAAGATACGCCCAAACACTGCAATAGGAACAACGATAACGGTTGATGATATGTTCCGTGACGGCTACAGCGCGATATTTATAGGTACGGGCGTATGGAAGCCAAACACACTGCACATCAAGGGTGAAACGCTTGGAAATGTGCATTTTGCGATAAACTATCTTACAAACCCGGATGTGTATACCTTGGGCGAGAGCTTAAACATTATCGGTGCCGGTAACAGTGCCATGGATGTTGCAAGAACGGCACTCCGTCACGGCTGTAAGGAGGTAAATGTATTCTCACGCTCGGATCATCTGGCGGCAAGCGATGTTGAGGTTGAGTATGCAAAGATTGACGGCGTTAATTTCTATGTCCATGTTGAGCCTGTCGAGATAACTGACGAGGGTACGATATTTGTTGAGCTTGAATGTGACGGACACGGGAATTTGTCGCCTATAAAGGGAACGGAAAAGCTCTATCCTGCCACATCTACGATTATTGCAATTTCGCAGGGACCAAAGGACAGAATAGTGTCCACAACCTCGGGGCTTGATGTAAACGATAAGGGGCTTTTGGTAACAAATACATACGGCGAAACGACAAGGGACGGAATATTCGCATCGGGCGATGTTGTACGGGGCGCAAGAAC
>CACZPW010000187.1 GCA_902783115.1 uncultured Ruminococcus sp.
AAAGGATATTTTGCGCGGCAATTTCCGTGAATTTCTTCTCTGTCCCATAGGCGATTATCATGAGGAGCGTATAATCGAGGGGCTTATAATATCGGGCAAAAAATGCGGTTATGCCGAGCTTTTATCGGATATGAAATATATGTCGTCACGCATATATAACTGGGCGATATGCGATTGCCTTACCTTTTCGGGCATAAAAAAATACCGCGACGGATTTTTAAACGATATAAACTGGTTCATAAAAAACGAAAACCCCTGGGCAATACGGCTCGGGCTTTTGTGCCTTATGAAGTTTTACCTTGATGACGAATACATAGACCGTGTTTTTGACGCGGTTGATAACGTGTCCTCGGAATTTTATTATGTCAATATGATGCAGGCGTGGCTTGTTGCGACCGCCATGTGCAAATGCCGTGACAAATCGCTGGCATTTTTGGCGGATAACCGTTTGAGCGACATAACGCAAAATATGACTATACGGAAGATTCGTGATTCGTACAGAGTATCAAAAGAGGACAAGGAATATATCCTGCGTTTTAAACGATAGCGGTCAGCGAAAAATTGTACAAGAGCAAAAATACTCAAATCCAAGCAAAAATACTCAAATGCAAGAATATTCGTTGACTTACAGACATACCTATGATATAATATACTAAATTTCACTGAATTTGCCGATCGGCACAGATTATGCACAGGAGCGTACCTTATCAGTATGAAAAAGAAGAAATCTTCACTTATAAAAAAGACCAGCGTTTGGATCGTGTTGATCGCCACATTCATCGGCACGGTCGCGATCGCAATATATAACAGGGGCTTGTACAATGCGATCGTAGCGCAGTATGAGCATTACTCGATAGATATTACAAAGCTTGTTGCGTCTCAGTTGGATCTCGACTCTTTGGCAGCGGTCAAAAAGGATATCCTTGATATTTACGATCATTCCGAGACCAAGGTTTGGAGCGACGAATGGGGTACGCCCGAATTTGACGCGTATTTATCCCAATACAGTCACATCAAGGAAACCGACGCTTATAAGAAAACTCACGCAGATTTACAGAAAATGCAGGATCAGCTTGATGTAGACTGCCTGTACCTTGACTGGATGGATCTGGACAATAAATGTTACATATACCTGGTAGATGCGGCGCATGAGGGGGAATGCCCGCCGGGCTGTATAGATCCCATCTATCTTGACGACCCGTCGGTGTTTGGCGATCCTTCGAACGGCTCTATACCGAATATCACCAATACTCCCGAATACGGCTGGCTCATGTCGACATCTACACCGATTTTAGATAAGGACGGCAAGCTTCTGGCATTTATAGCCGCTGATATCTCAATGGATGAGGCTATGGCGGAGCTCAAACATTTTATGTTCTATATCGGGCTTACATTCATTCTGATGGATCTGCTCGTCTGTGTATTGGCGCTCTTCCTTATCGCCAAATTTATTGTGTCGCCGTTAAATAAGCTGTCAAAGGCGGCGGAGGATTACAGAAACAACAAGATCGCATTCTCGGAGTTGGGTATTAAAAGGAATGACGAGATCGGAATTCTTGTGGATTCGATGATACAGATGGAAAAGGATATTGACGGATATGTTTCCGACATCCTCTCCACGCGTCAGTATGCCGACCGCATGGACAGGGAGGCAAATATCGATCCGCTGACAAATGTACGCAGTAAGCGTGCTTACGATATGGAGATCAAGAAGCTCAACGAGGGCAATGAGCCGTACGGCATCGCAATGATCGACATGAATGACTTAAAAGGTATCAATGACAGCTACGGCCACGAAAAGGGCGATATCAGCATACAGACCGTTTGCCGTATCATCTGCCGTGTATTCGCACCGTCATCGGTTTACCGTATCGGCGGCGATGAGTTTGTGGTCATACTTAAAAACAGCGATTACCAAAATTCCGATTCGCTGATAAGGACGCTCTCTGAGCTGTTCCGCTTAAACAAGCTCGACGATTCGCTCTCACCCTGGGAGCGTGTATCGGCGGCTGTCGGCTATGCGCTTTGCGATCCGGATACGGAAGACAGCGCGGAAAATGTTATAAACAATGCAGATACTGCAATGTATAAAAACAAAAGAGTCATGAAAAACGAGGAATAGTGACTTAAAAAGGAGGAATTCATTATGTGGACACGAAAAGAGTTAAAGGAAAAGGCCAAATCGGCATTTAAGACAAACTACTGGCGCTGTGTTATTGCAGCTCTGATACTGACCGCTCTTATAGGTGGCGTTTCCCTTGCGGGCGGCATAGGCGCGGGAAGCGCAGGCAGTGCAGGCAGCATCGGCAGTACAACGGAATCTGCCAACGAAGAGGCGCTTGATCTTAGCGGCGATACGCTCAATATCAACGGCGTTGAAATCGATCTTGATACCATAGACGGCGCAGGCGTTACAGAGGCTTTGAATGCTGTGTCGGAGGGGCTTACAAGCGGAAAATTAAACATCAACGGTCAAGATATCGATATTTCGGACGCAGAAGCTGTTGAGGAGTTAAAGGACGCTATCAACTCTATCAGTGATACGGATCTTAGCGAATATTCGCATGAGGATCTTGGAAATTTGGCAACGGGTGTGCTTGCAGCGATCGGCGGAGTGCTTTTATTCATAGTAATAATAACGGTTCTTATAAAGATTTTCGTTTTCAATCCGCTTGTTGTGGGCTGCGAAGGCTTCTTTACGGTAAACAGCCGTGAAAAGGCAGATCTTGGCGAGATCAAGAGAGGCTTTTCACCGAGGTGGATGCATAACGTGGGGACTATGCTCTTAAAGGATATTTTCCTGTGCTTATGGTCAATGCTGTTTGTAATACCGGGACTTATCAAGGCATACTCGTATGCAATGGTACCGTTTATTCTTGCAGACAATCCGGACTTGGGCGCAACGGAGGCTATTACACTTTCACGGAAGATGATGAACGGAAATAAATGGAAGACGTTTGTTCTTGACCTTTCGTTCATCGGCTGGGAGCTTCTGTCGCTGATCACCTGCGGGATAGTGGGAGTATTCTATGTAAACCCATATATTTACGCTACATACGCAGAGCTTTACAATTCACTCAAAGGTGTAACGGCAGAATAAAGCTTGGCTGTTTAAAATAGTTTTATGTTCAAGACCACCCATAGAGCGGGTGGTCTTGACTGCTTAATGGAAAGACTGTACGGACAAAGGAGAACTTGATATGATGCGTATTGACGGTAAAACCGTTTTAAAGAATTTCGGAAAAGCACTTATCGCCATTTTGTGCGCCGCCGCAATGCTTTTCGTATGGGTGATCGTTTCGCTTATGCTTTGCATGGACAATGTAAACGGACAAACGTATGCATTGATTTTATTGCTCGGAGTAATTTTAATCGAGCTTGCGGTCATAGGCGCACTGTGGGGATTTATAAAAAAGAAAGCGTTTTTTATCCCCGTATGCGTCTGTGCAGGCATTTGTATCATAGCCTGCGGCGCGGTTTATGGATATCAGCGGTATGTTGACTCAATCCCGACCGTAGGCGAAAGGGAGTCGCTGCTTGCGTCCTATTCTCCGTATGCAGAAAATACAAAAGCGGTTGAGCTTGATGATAAAAGCACGCTTTTGATGACGGATAATTTACCGGTCATGGACGGCGCAACCGCTCTTTATCCGGTTTATGCCGCCTTTGCAAAGGCGGTATACCCCAAGGAGGCGATCGACAATACGGCAGCAGGCACACCGTCAAAGTTTGACAGCGGCTGTTTAAAATGCACCTCCACAACACAGGCATATAAAAATATCGTGACGGGTGATGCGGATATTATTTTTGCCGCCATGCCGTCGGAGGAGCAAAAGCGCTTTGCTGAGGAAAGCGGAGTTACTCTTTCATACACACCCATCGGCAGGGAGGCATTTGTGTTTTTTGTAAACCGTAAAAACCCGATAGAAAATATTACGGCCGAACAAATACAGGACATATATTCGGGGAAAATAACAAAATGGGACGAGCTTGGTATAAAGGGCTTTGGCAGCATAAAGGCGTTTCAGCGAGACGAGGGCAGCGGAAGCCAGACAACTCTTGAAAAGCTGATGGCGGGCAAAAGCCTTATGACGCCGCCCAAAGAAGATGTGATAGAAGGCATGGGCGGAATAATCAAGCAAACCGCCGACTATAAAAATTTCAAGAATGCGATCGGGTTCTCATTCAGATTTTACGCAACGGAAATGGTCAAGGACAATAAAATAAAGCTGCTCGGCATAGACGGCGTATATCCCGACCGCCAAACCATTCAGGACGGAACATATCCGCTTGCATCGTATTTTTATGCGGTAACAAGAAGCGACGCGGATAAATCCGTGCTTGATCTGCTTGATTGGATAACGGGCGAGCAAGGACAGAAAATAGTGGAGCTCACGGGCTATACTCCAAAATAAAAAATACAGGTCTTTGATAAATCGGCAATTCACTTACCATTCGCAAGTAGGGGAGGATATTATCCTCCCGCATTTACTTAACAAGATATTACGAAGTCTGTCCGTAGCATAAAGCTTTTGAATATAAAAATTCGCCTACACACAGGCGAATTTTTACATTGTAATTCAGTTTTTACTTTTCACGCTTTATGCGTTCTGTGCATTTTATCGCAGCCCCCGGGCGAAGAGAAAATAGTGCAGAACGGACAAACCGAGCGCACAAAGCCGACATCGGAGGATTTGTGCGGTTACCCGAAGGCGTACTTTGGTACGTTGAGCGGCGAGGTTTGTTCGTAGCATAAAGCTTTTGAATATAAAAATTCGCCTACACACAGGCGAATTTTTACATTGTAATTCAGCTTTTACTTTTCACGCTTTATGCGTTCTGTGCATTTTATCGCAGCCAGGGCTATTCAAATTTCAGTTCAAGCGCCCCTATCATTTCTGTACGTTCACGGATCTTTTCCTCTATGCGGGTGCGTTCATCACCGGACGCGATACAGGGCTTGTAATCGTTTATACCGCTGCTTGAGGATATCCGGCAGGGTATGATGCTTATAGCGTCATCATCCTTGAGGATACCGTTTTCATCAAGAGTCAAAACAGCACGCAAAACCATAGTGTCCATATCTGACGGAGCGGTATTCCCGCCGAAGCAGAAATTGCCGAGCGAGTATACTATATATCTCCCGTTATACTTTTCAAGTCCTTCTATAACGTGCGGGTGGGTGCCGATAACAAGGTCTGCGCCCGCGTCGACCGCTTTATGCGCAAGCTCACGCTGTTCGTCCGTAGGAGCCGCTTCCTTTTCGATACCCCAATGCACGGACAGGATAACAAGCTCCGCGCCGTTGTCCTTTGCAGTCCTTATATGCGTTGTAAGAGTCGATACTCCCTCGTCATTCAAGGCATTTATCCCGACCAGACCGACCTTTATTCCGTTTATGTCCATATACGCAATATCGGAGCCTATAAAGTTTACGATCCCCGCTTCGGTGAGGGCTTTTTTTGTGTCCGTCAGAGATATTTCGCCGTAGTCGCGGGAATGGTTGTTGGCAAGATTTGCCGCTTCAACGGAGGCGGAGGTGAGAACTTTTACATATTCGGGATTTGCACGGAACGCAAACTGCTTGTCCTCCCTTTCCCCGTTATTTGAAAGCGTACCCTCAAAATTTACGAGCGTCAGATCATCACTTGAAAACAGGGTGCGGAAATTGCTCAGAAAATATGAGTAATCATAGCCCTGCTCCTCCATTTTACTCTCAAAGCTGCCGTCCGTAGGTGTGGTTATATCGGTTGCAAGAGTGCAATCGCCCGTTGCGGTAACGGTTATGCTCCTCTGTGACGGCGTAGCGGCAGTTTCCTCCGTCTTTGTCTGCGGCGGCACCTCCTCCATAGGCTGTGCGGCGGGAAGAGCCGCTATTACGCCCGCAATAAACAATATAAGGGCGGCAATCAGTAGAATAAGCTTTTTATGTGACATCTTTATCAACTCCGGTTTCTGCTTTTTGATCTTAATATAATTCTACTTTATATGACAGTGTTTGTCAAATATTATTATCCTTAAAAACCGTAATTTTTATAAAATATCTTGACAAATAAAGACTGCTATGCTATACTTAACATCGTTCCAGAATAACTTTGCCGATGTGGCGGAATTGGCAGACGCCCGGGACTTAAAATCCCGTGGGAAGAAATTCCCGTGCCGGTTCGACCCCGGCCATCGG
>CACZPW010000188.1 GCA_902783115.1 uncultured Ruminococcus sp.
AAACCTTGAATAACGTGAAAAAAACCGAGATCCTCCCCTATCACTCACTCGGCGCTTATAAATGGGAAAACCTGGGATATAACTATACCCTTAAAGATACCCCGCCCCCGACAGAGGATAGGGTGGCAAATGCAAGGTTGAAAATCGGAATATACAAAAAATAACGGTCATATCAACACTGACCGTTATTTTTTTACTTTTTGTGTAATTTTTGTTACTATCTTATCTGTGTACAACGATACTCTCTGTCCGGAATCCGTATTTCGTTTTACAAGTATAAATATACTAAATATTTCTACTTTTGTCAAGTAAAACGAATATAATCAGAAGTATAACGAATATTTGAATATTTGGAGGTGTAAAATTATGCGAAGAATTGCAGAGTTAAGAAAAGCAAAGCATCTGAATCAGACAGGTTTGGGCTTATTATTGAATGTATCGCAAAAGATGATAAGTGCATACGAAAGCGGAGCGCATCAACCAAGTATCGACACCCTGAAAAATATGGCAGCTTTATTCAATGTATCGGTTGATTACCTTATTGAAAATACCGATATAAAAACACCTATTGACGAATTTGCAAAAAACGGTTTGAACGAAAACGAAATCGAATTATTGAAGCTATTTAAAAATCTGGATAAGTTGCAGCAGCAAAGAGCGATAGGCATCGTTTTTGCCCTTGCAGAGTAGAAATATATGATATGATAAAAAAACGGCTCACAGCCGTTATTTTTTGTATGAGCGGGCGCGGGCAATAACCCCTCATCCACCCAGAGCATTGCTTGCAATGCGGAGCCGCTCTGCGGGCAATTAAGCCGGTCCCCCTTCCCCCGTAGCATTGCCGTAGCAATGTGGAGCCGCTCTGCGGACATTTGTGGGGGAAGGCTTTAGCCCCTCATCCACCGCTTACGCGGTCCCCCTTCCCCACGCAGGGGGAAGGCAAAAGCGGGAGGATAATATCCTCCCCTACAAAGGTGATAACGTGCAATTTTTGTAGGGAACGACCCGCGTGTCGTTCCGTGAACGCCGTATCAAAGCACCAATAGCGGTTGTGTATGGTTTTGGGTAAAAAAACGTAATGTATGTACCACAAAAAAACATTTACGGCTATAATCAGAAAGCATATCTTATCGCCTTTTAATGGGTTCGGGGCAGAGCCCCGATCGTTTCAAGGGGTGCGGGGGAAATCGAAATCCCCCGCGTTTTTGCTTCTTTTGTCTCACAAAAGAAGGTTATAGGGATGCATACAGCGGAACGACACGGCGGAACAGCGGTTCCTGAGGGGTCGTTCTCTACAGTGCCGGACGGAACGGTGAATCCCTCCACCCAGAGCATTTCTTGCAATGCGGAGCCGCTCTGCGGGTAATCTGCTTGCCGTTTGCATCATATATCCCGCAATATGTCAAACACGTTATAGATAAAAGCACACATAGAATCTTGACTTTTGAGCGCCGTTTGGATATACTTAATATACATAAAATATTTCACTAAACAGATCCATATATGCATATAATAGCTATATCAGAATAAAAGAGGTAATGTAGTATGGATAAAGTAAAGATTGCAAATAAAGTATCGGTATCGAGCATTGTAATAAACTCTCTGCTTTCGTTATTCAAATTCGCCGCAGGTATTTTTGCCCATTCAAGCGCCATGGTCTCGGACGCCGTTCATTCCCTGTCCGACGTTTTAAGTACCTTTGCGGTCATGGCGGGAGTAAATCTTGCCGAAAAAAGCGTTGACCGCGAGCATCCCTACGGGCATGAACGCCTTGAAAGCGTGTTTTCACAGCTGCTTGCGACTATGCTGTTTTTTACGGGTATAGGCATAGGCTATACGGGCATAAAAAACATAATAAACCGCACCTATACCGCACCGGGCACGCTTGCGCTCATAGCGGCGGCGGTGTCGATAATCGTTAAGGAAATTATGTACCGCTACACTTTAAGGGCGGCAAAAAAGACAAACTCGCTTGCCCTTCGTGCGGACGCGTGGCATCACCGCTCGGACGCACTCTCGTCTGTAGGCGCGCTTATCGGTATTGGCGGCGCAATGGCGGGATTTCCGGTATGCGACTCTGTCGCAAGTATCGTTATATGCCTGTTTATCATAAAGGCGGCATGGGATATACTTACGGACGCAATAAATCAGCTTGTTGACCGTTCCTGTGACGATGAAACTGTCAAAAAGCTTTTGGATACCGTAAGCTCACAGGAGGGCGTCGCATCGGTGGATGAGCTTAAAACAAGGCTTTTCGGCTCAAAAATATACGTCGATGTGGAGATAAGCGCAGACGGCTCACTCACTCTTTTTGAGGCTCACCGCATAGCTCACGGGGTGCATGACGCGATAGAGAGCGGATTCCCCGATGTAAAGCACTGTATGGTGCATGTAAATCCGAAGGATATTTCCTGATTTTTACTTGACAAAAGAGCAATTTGTTATTATAATTGTATATACTTTAACGCTTTAGAGCAATAAAGCAAGGAGGAAAAATGTCAGATTATAAATTGCATACGCCAAACGGCGTAAACGATATACTTCCCGCCGAGAGGACGCAGAAGCGCCGTATAGAAGGAGCGATATGCGCGGTCTTTGAGGCGGCGGCGTACAAAGAGGTTGAAACGCCGATGTTTGAATATTACGACTGCTATTTTGGGCGTGACGGGCAGATCTCGCAGGAGAATTTATACAAATTCTTTGACGAGCAGGGCAGAGTTCTGGCTCTGCGCCCCGATTTTACGACCTCAATAGCAAGAATGGCGGCTACAAAGGAATATGACAAGCCCCTGCCCTTGCGGTATATGTACAGCGGCAGTGTGTTCAGAACGGAGCAGACGGAGGGCGCGCGCCGCCGTGAGTTCACCCAAAGCGGGATCGAGCTTATCGGCTCATATTCGCCGCGGGCAGATGCGGAGGTCGTTGCGCTTACAATAGATGCGCTTATCGCCTGCGGAATAGAAAAGATGAGCATCGAGATAGGTCAGGTCGGATTTTTCAACGGTCTGGTGGAGCAGACGGGGCTTTTGGCAAAGGACGCCGAGAGCTTAAGAGAGCGCATAGACTCAAAGGACGTTGTCGGGGTGCGCGAGATACTCTCGGATATTGACATGGACACCGGCATAAAGAAGCTCATCACCGAGCTTCCCTACCTTTTCGGAGGCGCGGAAATTCTTGACAAAGCGGATCTTGACGGTCTTAACGCCGCTTCAAAAAATGCGCTCGATAATTTACGGACCATATACGGTATGCTTTCGGACATGGGATATAAGGATTATGTATCTTTGGATCTCGGAATGCTGAGGGATATCGACTATTACACGGGTATTATTTTCAAGGGCTATACCCACGGTATAGGATTTCCGATATGTGCGGGCGGCAGATACGATAACCTGATGAGCAATTTCGGCGCGTCCATGGGCGCAGTCGGCGCGGCAATAGGCGTAAACAGAGTTATGAGCGCGCTTAGCGAAGCTAAGAGCAATGAACAAAAAGCACCTGTGCCGTATGCAAATAACAAAGATTTACAGCAGACAGGAAAAGCCGCAGCTCTTTCCGGCGGCGGTATGCGGTATTTAACGGTTGCCCTTGCAAAGGGGCGTCTGGCGGAGCTTGCAATGGATATTTTTTCATCAATAGGCATGGACTGTGAGCAGATGAAGGAAAAAACAAGAAAGCTCATATTTACGGACGAAAAAAATAAAATGAAGTTTATACTTGTAAAGGCGTCCGACGTTCCCACCTATGTGGAATACGGCGCGGCGGATATCGGCATCGTCGGCAAGGACACGCTTTTGGAGGAGGGCAGAAACCTTTACGAAATGGTGGATCTTGGCTTCGGCAAATGCCGTATGTGCGTATGCGGACCAAAGCACCTTATGGGTAAGCTCGATAAAATAAAGGAGCTTAAGGTCGCATCAAAGTATACGGAAACGGCAAACCGCTATTTCAGGGACGTAAAGGGGCAGACCGTGGATATCATAAAGCTTCACGGCTCGGTTGAGCTTGCGCCGCTTGTCGGGCTTTCGGACGTTATCGTGGATATAGTGGAAACGGGCAAGACCCTGCACGAAAACGGGCTTGACGTTCTGGAAACGGTTTGCGAGCTGTCGGCAAGACTTGTTGTAAACAAGGTCAGCATGAAAATGGAGCGTGACAGGATCATGAACATAGTGGACAGGTTTGCAAGCATAGATAAGGAGTAGGATTTACGGATACAAAAATCACAATAGCTGCCGCAAAACCGAGTACCGAGAAAATCAAGGCGATAGCACTTGAAATTCTGAAAAAACATAAAAAAGCGTTTCGGGAGTTGGCAAAATGAATAATCAATTTATATCAGGAGGATATGAAAATGAAAATTTATCCGGCAATAGATATCAAGAACGGCAACTGCGTCCGTCTTTATAAGGGCAGATTTTCCGATATGACAGTTTACGGTGACTCACCGGAGGAAATGGCTCTCAAATGGCAGGATATGGGCGCCGAATATATACACGTCGTTGATCTTGACGGCGCGCTCAGAGGCAAGGGCGTAAACGAAAGCTCCATAAAGGAGATATGCAGAGTTGTGTCCGTACCCGTACAGTGCGGCGGCGGAATACGCACTATGGACGATATAGAGCGTAAATTAAGCGCGGGCATAAGCCGTGTAATAATAGGAACAAAAGCGGTGTCGGACAGGATATTCGTGTCCGAGGCGGTACGCAAATACGGAGATAAGATAGTTATAGGCGTTGACGCAAAGGACGGGAAGGTCGTTATAGAGGGTTGGGAAAAGCTAAGCGAGTATCACGCGGTCGAATTTGCGAAAATGATGCAGGAGCTTGGCGTAAAAACGATAGTGTATACCGACGTTGCAACGGACGGAACGCTCGGCGGTCCAAATGTGGAGGCGATGCGTGAAATGGTTGAAAAAACGGGACTGGACGTCATCGCATCGGGCGGTATAGGAAACATATCGCATATAGAGGCGCTCAAAAGCACCGGCGTTGAGGGCGTAATAATCGGAAAGGCTCTGTATACGGATAATGTCGATCTGAAAGAGGCAATACGGATATGCGGGTAAGGAAGAAAAAGCACTGCGCCGAGCGAATGGATAACTGCGCCGCCCTGTGGGTACGCGATCCCAAAGCCCTTAAAGGGAAATGGCACGTGAAGTTCCGAAACTCAAACCCCATACATATCGAGGTGGGCTGCGGCAAGGGTGATTTTATAACGGGAATGTCCGAATTATATCCCGATATAAACTTTGTGGCAATAGAGGTCGTAGAGGACGTGATAGTAACGGCAATGGAAAAGGCTGTGGCAAAGGATTGCAAAAACGTGCTTTTCTGCGCAATAAGCGCCGAAATACTGCCGGATATTTTCGACACGGACGAGGTTAGCAGGATATATCTTAATTTTTCGGATCCCTGGAAAAAGAATAAGCAGGCAAAGCGCCGCCTTACGCATAAAAATTTTCTTGACAGATATAAGCAGGTGCTTAAAAAGGGCGGATATATCTGGTTTAAAACCGATAACGCAAAGCTGTTTGAATTTTCCTTAAACTCATTTTGCGCCGAGGATTTCAGGCTTGAAAACATTACCCTGGATCTTCACAACTCGGGCTTTGAGGGCAATGTTATGACGGAATACGAGAAGCGGTTTACGGAGCTTGGACAGCCAATTTACAGACTTGAGGCAAAATATATATGATACTTACAAGAGATACCTGGACAAAAGAGGACTATTTGCGGTTTTTGGAATACTTAAAAACCCTCGGCAACGAAAGCTGCAAGGAATTCAATGCAAAAATAATACCCGATACGCCGCATTTTTTCGGTATACGCATGGGCGAGCAAAGAAAGATCGCAAAGGAT
>CACZPW010000189.1 GCA_902783115.1 uncultured Ruminococcus sp.
CGTTGCAACCTTCGCATCGAATATATTCCGTGTTCAGCAGATAATAAACGCCGCCGTTTCAAACGGCAGAAAGGTCGCGGTATCGGGACGGAGTATGGAAAACATTGTTGAAATATCCATCCTTTTGGGGTATCTTAAGATCCCCGCCGGAGTCCTGATACCTCTTGACAATATCAAAAAATACAGACCGAGTCAGGTGTGCATTATTACAACAGCCTCCCAGGGCGAACCGATGAGCGCCCTTACAAGAATGGCATTTTCAGACCACAAAACGGTCGAGCTTACAAAAAATGACCTTGTTGTTTTAAGCGCGACGCCCATACCCGGCAATGAAAAATCCGTATCAAACGTTATCAACGAGCTGTTTAAAATCGGCGCTGAGGTGATCTACAGCTCCCTTGCGGACGTTCACGTTTCCGGACACGCCTGCCAGGAGGAATTGAAGCTCATACTGTCAATTGTGCGTCCGAAATACTTTATACCGGTACACGGCGAGCACAGGCACCTCGTTCTTCACAAGGAGCTTGCGCAAAAGGTGGGCATACCCGAACAGAACAGCTTTATTCTGCATAACGGCGCGGTATTTGAGGTTGACAGGCAATCCGCAAAGATTTCAGGCGAGGTACCGTCCGGAAAGGTGCTTGTTGACGGTCTGGGCGTAGGAGACGTCGGAAACGTCGTTTTAAGGGACAGAAAGATACTTTCGGAGGACGGACTTATAATAGTTATCGTTACCATCTCCCACAAAACTCAGGAGCTTTTGGCTCAGCCCGACGTTATATCGCGCGGCTTTGTATACGTAAAAGAAGCCGAAAACCTTATAGACGGGATAAAATACGTTGCAAACGATGCGATGGAAAAATCACTGGCAAGGAAGCACTGCGACTGGAACACAATGAAAAGTTCTTTAAGAAGCGCTGTTTCCAAATACATCTATGAAAAAACGGAACGCACGCCAATGATTTTACCGATAATAGAAGAAATATAGTTTATCAAAAACGCAACAGGGGTGCCGGTACGGCACCCCTTGTCGTTTGCTCTTAAACTTATACTTAAATCAGAATATAAGCTGACGCATAAATATTTCAAGCATTCTTGCTAATTTTTCGTGTCCTGCATCATTGGGATGCAGTCCGTCCGTAAAGTACAGCTCATTCTGCTCCCCGATCACCGGC
Organism: uncultured Ruminococcus sp.; assembly: GCA_902783115.1. Classification (GTDB taxonomy): domain Bacteria; phylum Bacillota; class Clostridia; order UBA1381; family UBA1381; genus 12844. The sequence goes on from CACZPW010000189.1 coordinate 1,176, forward strand.
ATCATGCCGCCTGCGGCATACAAATCAAGAACCGGCAGCGAAAACGCTTCGGCAGTTTTTTTCAGTGCGCGCACATAATCACATAACGGAGCCCTTTTAAGCCCGATTTCATTGACGGGCGTATTCTCGTCCGCCCTGTGCATCGGCGTCAAAAACACTATGGGTATGTTTGGATATTTTTTGATAAGCGATTTCATAAGTATTGCACAGCCACCGTAAAAGGAATACTCGGACTGATCGCCCATAGCCCCCAAGGGTGCGTCCCCGTGTCCGAAATCATTTGAGCCGCCAAATACTACAACCGCGTCAACATCCCCGTTCATATCCCCGACTCTTGACATAAAATCCTTATCATAATTGGGATTCTCCGACGGATTTTTCTGTCTTGCTATCCGTGTACCGCTTATTCCGTAATTATATGCGCATTGCAGTCCGCAATTTCTTCTGAACACTTCAACGTATTTTTTGTCCTCCGTCGACGCGCCTACGCCCTCGGTTATACTGTCTCCCAAAAAAGCGATCCTTTTTCCTTTTAGCTCCATTTTATAGCATCTCCTTCATTTGTGTTATTTTCGTCAAAAAGCTGTGGCAAAAGCATTTGATGATTTTGCCACAGCAGTTTATGTTTACCGTCTTATATCAAGGATTTTGAATTTCATTTCTCCTGCGGGTGTTATTGCCTTTGCCGTAGCGCCCTTTGCAAGATTCATGCAGGCAGCGCCTATGGGCGACTCGTGCGAAAGCTTATTCTTGTGCGGATCTGCCTCGCTCGATCCGACTATGGTGTACCAGTCTTCATCTCTCCCCTTAAGCTTTATTTTCACCTGACAGCCGAGTGTAACAACATCCGAATTGACGTTATCCGTATCTATGATGTTTGCATATTTCAACATATGCTCAATTTCCTGTATTCTCGATTCAACCTCAGCCTGTTCGTTTTTCGCTGCGTCATATTCTGCATTTTCCGACAGATCGCCGAACGACCTTGCCTCTTTTATCTTTTCGGAAACCTCTTTTCTTGTGACATTCTTTAATTTGTCAAGCTCCTTTTCAAGCTCTGCCTTTCCCTCAGCGGTCAATACAAATTCTTTTTCTGCCATCCTAATATCTCCCTTTCTCAGCTACAGCCGTACACGGCTGTTTTTTTATCAACGCACCCATTATACAACTAACGTTTGGAATTGTCAAGCACAATAATATTTATGAATAATACGGTTAAAATAAGTATAAAAATTGCTTTTATGAGGTGATTTGTATATGAACATGACAGATTTAAAAACATTATTCTACAAACGCTACTGCGCCGTCCCCAAAAAGCTTATTTCCGTAAGCGCCGGAATACCCGCAGCTTTTTTGGGATATACTCATACCTCATATATGCCCGCAATTTCCACCTGCCTATCACCCTCCGTTACAATGCTCGCATCGAAAACGGAGGACTTTAATGTAACCTTTGCATCAACTCTAACCGACCAAAGACGCAGATACTCTGTTATACATCCCGCACAAAACGACATCATAGCGCGGTTTATAAGCCTTACAAAACCCGAAATCGGCTGTGAGATACTTGCGGATTGCTCCATACCCCCTTCGTTTGACGCGCATATCCCGTATGCCGCCGCCGCTCTTATGTCACTTGAAAAATCCCTCAATACCCCGCTGCCCGGCGGCATTGAAGCGTTTTATAAAAACGAATGCAACGCATACCGCACGATCTACAGTCATTTACACGGCTGTGCGACCTGTATTTTACCAACAGGTTCGGAAAATCTCGCACTGCCGCTTTTATCACATAAGATACTTCTTGCGGGAGTAAACAAAAAAAGCCGAGGCTTTACTCAAAAAAGCATTGAACGGCTTTTTTACAAAATACAAAAAACGTATCCCCATATATCTTCATTTTCGGATATATGCGGTAAAATGCCCGAAAAGCTGCGGCTTGATACCAAAGAATCAGCGCTCATACAGCATCTTATATATGAGTGTTCTTTGATCGAAAGCGGGAAGAACGCCCTTAAAAACGCAGACCTTGACGGCTTTTTACAGACAATAAACAAATCCTTCATATCTCAGAAGCAGGTGTTTTTAAAATCCGACGCCCGTATATTTTTATGCGATACGCTTCTTAAATCGGGTAAGGTCCTGTGCGCAAGAATAAGTGATGCGGGCGTTATTGCAATAGTAAGCGACAAGTATTGCGACTGCGCCGTAAATGATATGGGCGCCGCATTTTTGAGCGAATTTGGCTACGAGCCGTCAATATGCATCACCGAAACTCATTAAAGAGAGAAAGTGCATTTTTATAGGTTATCCTGTCAAAGTCCGCGTCCGTCAAGCTGAAGGATTTTATATATTCAAGCGTTCTTGACGGCGTTTCCCACGGTGAATCCGAGCCGAAAAGCACCTTGTCCGAGCCGTGATTTTTGACCATTCTCAAAAATTGCTCCCTGTCCATATAATCCGCCACAAATGCGGTATCAAGATATATATTTGTGCCGACGAGGTATTTTTCAGCCTTATCCCACATGCGCCAGCCGCCCATATGCGCCGCGACTATGTTTTTACCGCTTACGTATTCAAGCGCATTAAAGAGGCGTTCGGGCGTGCAGTGTACGGGCGGCTCAATGCCGATATCCTTTCCAGTATGCAAAACTACCAGAAGCCCCAGTCTTTCACATTCCTTGAGTATTTCAATGCTCTCCCTGCCGTCTATATAGCACTGCTGAAACTCAGGGTGCATTTTTATACCTATAAAACCCCTTTTTTTAATATCCCCAAGCGCAGTGATCACATTATCCTGCATTGGGTGTACCGACGCCAACGATATAACACGTTCATTCCTTATACCCTCGGCAAAATCATTTATCGCATCGGGCTTTTTCGGATTTGTTACTATAGGCAGTACCACGCTTTTAAAAACACCGTTTTCCTCCATTGATTTTAAAAGCCCGGTATATGTTGCGTCTGTATAATTTTTTGCGTCCGTACCCTCGCACCGCTTCACGCCCGCCTTCAGGCTCTCTATTGCGTGGGGTGCAATACGGTCGGGAAATATATGTGTATGGAAATCAATCAGCATATAACCGTTCTCCTTCGCAATACCGTGTACAAAAGGAGCTGTGTACTCTGCCACAGCCCCGTCTGTATTTTAAATATTCTGAACATATTTCTTTACAAGCTCTTCCAAAAGCTCGTCGCGCTCAATCTTGGCAATAAGACCGCGGGCACCGTTATAGCTTGTTATGTAAGTCGGATCTCCCGACAAGATATATCCGACGATCTGGCTTACAGGGTCGTAGCCCTTGACCTTTAATGCATCGTACACCTGAGTTAAAACCTCATTTACGGTTTTTGCCTGGTCAAACTCAAGATTGATTTTCATCGTATCTCCACTAAATGCCATTTCCTATTACCTCCCGTTAGATAACTTATGCCATAATCCACAGCTAAACCACGGCACACTTATAGGATAATACAAAATGCCGAAAAAATCAAGCCTTTTTTCACGCTTTTCACATTTTGTTTACAATCCGTCAATCAAAGGAAAACAGCCCGTCGACCGTATCTACCGCGCCTACCGCCGATACGGAAACCGTTTTTGTATCAAGCACGGTGTCTATTATATCGCTTATACTTTCACTGTCAACCCTGTCAATAAGCTCAAGTATTTCCTCCTGTGTGCGTATGGGCTTATCCAAAAGCATACTTCTGCCCGCACCCTGCATTCTTGCTCCCGTACTCTCATAGCTTAAAATATAACTGCCCTTGAGCTGTTCCTTTGCGGTATTTACCTCGTCTCTGCCGAGCTTTTCACGTTTTATGATATTTATCTCATTTGATATAAGCTCGCAAACCCTCGGCAGATTTTCGGGCGACATTCCCGCACAAATATCAAACACGCCCGCACCCAGATATGCGCTGTGTCCTGCGTTTATCGAATATACCAAGCCCTCTTTTTCCCGGATATTCTGAAACAGTCTTGACGACATTCCCGAACCGAATATATTGTTGAATGCCAAAAGAGAATATACCCTGTCGTCCATAACGTCAATGCCGTTAAAGGTAGCAACAAGCTGTATCTGCTCTATATCCTTTGTTTTTACCATGTTTTTCGGCGTATATACAGCAGGCTCCATATCCGGCAAAGAATCACAAAGGGGCGCTGTGCCGAAATATTTTTCAAGTCCGTCAAAAAAGCTGTCGCTGTAATTACCCGATACCGAAATTATAATATTTTTTGAGGTGTAGTGACTTTTCATATACTCACGCATTATATCGGGTGTTATGATATCAAGGCTTTCCTTTGTACCCAATATCGGGCGCCCGATAGGCGTATCGCCCCATACGGCGTATGACGCAATATCGTATACCAAATCCTCGGGGCTGTCCTCATACAGACTTATCTCCTCGGCTATGACCTTACGTTCAAGATCCATATCCGCCTTATCAAGCCTTGAATTAAACAGCATATCCGATAATATATCCATTGCAACCGATGTGTGGGTATCAAGAGTCCTTGTATAAAAGCAGGTGTATTCACGGGCGGTAAACGCATTTATCTGACCGCCTATATTGTCTATCGCAACGGCTATATCCTTGGCACTTCTGCTTTTTGTACCCTTAAACAGCATATGCTCGATAAAGTGCGATATCCCGTTCTCATGCTTTTTCTCAAACCTTGAGCCGTTACCTACCCAAACTCCTATTGACACGGATTTTAAATAGTTTATTCTCTCGGCAACCACCCGTATTCCGTTTTTTAGCGTTCTGTATTCGTACATATCAAACCTCATAAATAAGTTTTAATAAAGAGGTCGTCGCTTCTGCAACAACCCCTTTATAAATACTATTCCCTTACGTTAATTCGATTATTCCGCATCTGTGCCCTTTAACTGCTCTATGGCGTCCTTATGCGAAAGGCTTATCTTGCCTGTCTTTTCGTCTATTTCCATGACCTTTACAAGCATTCTGTCACCCTCATGGCACACGTCCTCAACCTTGTCCACTCTGTGCTCCGCAAGCTTTGAGATATGGCACAATCCGTCCTTGCCGGGCAGGATCTCAACAAATGCGCCGAACTCCTTTATCGTCTTTACGATACCCTCGTAAAGTGCGCCGACCTCGGGCTCCTCAACAATAGCCTCGATCATCTTTCTTGCGGCATTGCCCGCCTCCTGGGTGGTTGCGAATATGAATACTGTACCGTCATCCTCAATATCTATCTTTGCACCGGTATCGGCAACGATCTTCTGAATGACCTCGCCGCCCTTACCGATAACCTCACGGATCTTTTCGGGATCTATCTGCATGGTGTCTACCTTGGGTGCATACGGTGACAGTTCAGGTCTTACCTCCGGTATAGCGTCAAGCAATATCTCGTCGATTATCTTATATCTTGCGTCCCTTGTCTTTGTAAACGCTTCCTCTATTACCTCATACGGCAAGCCGTCGTTTTTGATATCTACCTGTATTGATGTGATACCCTTCTTTGTGCCTGCTACCTTGAAGTCCATTTCGCCGTAGAAATCCTCAAGCCCCTGGATATCGACCATTGTCGTAAAGCCCTCGTCGGTAGTTATAAGACCGCACGATATACCTGCAACCGGCGCCTTTATCGGAACACCTGCCGCCATAAGCGCAAGCGTTGAGCCGCATACGCTGCCCTGCGAGGTTGAGCCGTTTGAAGACACGACCTCGGACACCACTCTTATTGCATACGGGAACTCAGCCTCTGAGGGAAGTACCGGGATAAGCGACTTTTCAGCCAATGCGCCGTGACCTATCTCACGTCTGCCCGGACCGCGGGACGGCTTTGTTTCGCCCACCGAATACGACGGGAAGTTATAGTGATGGATATATCTCTTTGATTCCTCATCGTCGATACCGTCAAGACGCTGCGCCTCGGAAAGCGGCGCAAGCGTCGCAATGGAGAGTACCTGCGTCTGTCCTCTTGTAAAGAGTCCGGAGCCGTGCGTTCTGGGCAAAACATCTACCTCAGCGGCAAGCGGTCTTACCTCGTTTAAGCCTCTGCCGTCAACACGTCTGCCCTCGTATAACCATGCGCGGACGATCTCCTTTTGCATCTTGTATAATATCTCGCCTATTTCCTCTGTGATATTGGGATACTGCTCTGAAAGCTCTTCTACCAATGCGTCCTCGATAACGCCCATTTTTTCGTCACGGACATTCTTATCGTCGGTATCCAAAGCTTCCTGTATCTTCTCATAAGCCGACGCCTTTATTGCATCGTATAAGTCGTGGTCAACGTCATGAGCCTCATATTTAAACTTAGCCTTGCCAATCTCGCTCTTTATGCCGTCGATAAACTCGCACATCTCAATGATCGTCTTATGCGCAAATTTGAGACCTTCAAGCATAACGCCTTCCTCAACCTCGTTTGCACCCGCTTCGATCATAACTATTTTCTCTTTTGTACCTGCAACGGTCACATGCATATCGCTCTTTTCACGCTGCTCGACATTCGGGTTGATCACATATTCGCCGTCAACCAAGCCAAGCCATACGCCCGCTATCGGTCCTGACCAGGGAATATCCGATATTGACAGCGCAACGGACGTACCTATCATTGCGGCAATTTCGGGTGCATAATCCTGCTCAACCGACAATACCGTCGCAACGACCGACACATCGTTTCTCAGATCCGCCGGGAAGAACGGACGGATAGGTCTGTCTATCATTCTTGATGTAAGTATAGCCTTTTCCGTAGGCTTTCCCTCACGCTTTGTATATCCGCCGGGTATCTTGCCGACCGAATAAAGCTTTTCCTCAAAATCTACCGAAAGAGGGAAAAAGTCAACGCCCTCCCTTGGCTGGCGCGATGCGGTCACGTTTACCATAACCACCGTCTCGCCGTAGCGTACAACACAGTGCCCGTTTGCAAGCTGCGCCATTTTTCCTGTTTCAACAACCAATTTGCCGCCGGCAAAGGTTGTTTCAAATGTTCTGTAATCTGAAAATACTTTTTTGTTCATTTAGTTTTCTCCTTATTTTTCTATCCAGCCCGATTAACATATAAACACAGCACAAAATGGCTTTTATACTCTGTTTATAGGTTAATACAAGGACTGAATTTGTGTTTATTCTGTAAAGAGGCTGCTGCTTTTTAGCAACAGCCTCTTTTATACATACCTTTTTAAATGTTCTGCGCAAAAAGCAACAGCACACCTTACTTTCTAAGACCTAACTTAGCTACAAGTGCACGGTATCTTTCGATATCCTGACTCTTCAAGTAGTTCATAAGTCCGCGTCTTTTACCAACCATCATCAAAAGACCTCTTCTTGAATGGTGATCCTTCTTGTGATAGTTAAGATGATCATTGTTTAAGTGGTTGATCCTCTCCGTTAAAAGCGCAACCTGTACCTCGGGCGATCCGGTATCGCCCTCATGAGTAGCAAACTCTGCAATTATCTGCTGTTTTCTTTCCTTTGTCATGATATTCACCTCCTATGATTAAATCATCCCCGCAGGCTGAGTATTCGTTGGTGACGCGAAAAACCAAGCCAGGGTTAAAGTTAAATTTCAAATTTGAATTATTGGTTTGCTAAGTATCCTCAGCTGTTCTTTGCGGTCCTGTTGAAACGCTTGTTGAACTTCTCAACTCTACCGCCTGTGTCTACAAGCTTCTGCTTACCTGTGAAGAACGGGTGGCAGTTTGAACAAATTTCGACCTGGATATTTTCCTTTGTCGAGCCTGTTTCAATTACATTACCGCAAGCACAGGTGATGGTTGTCGGCTTGTAAGCAGGATGAATTCCTTCCTTCATACAAAAGACTCCTTTCTTCAATTTCTATGCAAAGCATATTTACATACGCAAGGCATTATATCACACTGTTTTTTAATTTGCAATACTTTTCTTGCTATTTTTTAGTATATTTTAAATATTTTTTCGCTTCTGCTCCAAAATAGAGCGATCCGCATATACAAAGCACCATATCACCCTTGATTTTTTGAAGTCCCAAATCAATCGCACGCCTGTAATCAGGTTCTATGATAATACTTTTATCAATCTCGCCAAATTCCTCCGCCCTCTTGCACCTGGGTATGGGAATTTGGGTTGCAATCACAAAATCGGCGCCGTCGGCTATCATTTTAACACTCTCATCGACCGCCTTGTCCTGCATCATTGCAATAACAACACCGTAATTTATGCCTGTGAGCGATTTTTTAAGCGCCTCTATACCGTCTTTATTATGACCGCCGTCAATTACCACCCTATCACGCACAAACTCAAAGCGTATCGGCCATTTTACCGTTTTTAAACCACTTTTAACCGCTGTATCTGAAATTTTGACACCGCATTTTCTGAGTGCAAAGACCGTTTCAATTACCGCCGCACCGTTGTCCTTTTGGTATTCGCCCAAAAGCGGCATTTGGTATTCTGTACCTTTATATACAAAGCCGTTTTCTGTCTTTTTTGCATCGGCACAGAATATGCACTCGCTTCCAAGCCTTTTTGCACTTTCCTCTATAATTTTTGAAACCTCTCTGTTCTGCTCGGATATAACAAACGCACCCTGCTTTATTATACCGCATTTTTCAAGGGCTATTTTCTCTATCGTATCGCCAAGATATTCCATGTGGTCAAGTCCGATTGATGTAAGCACACATACAAGAGGCGATTTTATTATGTTTGTAGCGTCAAACCGTCCGCCCATGCCTGTTTCCAAAACCACATACTCACATTTTTGCTCGTAAAAATACAAAAACGCAACCGCACAAATAAACGCAAATTCGGATACGAAAAAGCCGTTTTTCTCCATTGCGGTTTTTACTCTTTCGGTGTATAAAACCAAATCGGTATCGGATATGTTTTCGTTGTTTATCTGTATCCTTTCGTTAAACACCTCAATAAACGGAGATGTAAACATACCTGTCCTATACCCCTGTGCCGTCAGTATTGACGACAGCATTGCACAAACAGAGCCTTTTCCGTTTGTGCCTGCAATGTGGATATATTTTAATTTTGAGTGCGGATTGCCAAGTGCATTTAAAAGCCTGCCTAATTTTTCATTGCCAAGCGGCCGCACAAATTTGGGTATGCTGTGGATATATGAAAGTGTTTCGTTATAGGTCATAATTGCCCTTCCTTGTTATAAGTTTTGCTTTTGAGGTTTAAATGTGGTTGGATAGACCCCCTTGTTCTTAAAGTTGCCTTGCAACTTGCATCGCTGTGCGATGCTATTGAAAGGGGGTAAAATCCGCTTGCGAATTTTGGGGGATTCATAGCCTCCCTTGTCAAAGGGAGGGGGACCGCGTCAGCGGTGGTGGGATTCATAGCCTCCCTTGTCAAAGGCAATACCTTCAACTTAGTGTTGTCGGTATTACAATGAAATATTTTGCCTTTGGCAAAATGTGAAATTCACACTATGTGTGAGTGAAATTCATGCTGCGCATGAGTGAAATTTGCAGTTAACACTGCAAGTTAAGGAAGAAATCGCACAGCGATTTCAGATTTTATTTCCTTA
>CACZPW010000190.1 GCA_902783115.1 uncultured Ruminococcus sp.
CGATGTCATCAACGGTGCTTAATGACGATATGGAAAAAATATTGCCCGTTGTAAACGCAAAGGGCTCGGATTCCGCCATGCTTGATAACACTGTCGAATTTATGGTAATGAACGGCATAGACCTGCCCCTTGCCATGATGATAACCATTCCCGAGCCCTGGGATAAGATCGCCAATATGAGTCAGGAGAAGAAGGATATGTATAAATATTACTCCACAATGATGGAGCCGTGGGACGGACCTGCTTCGATCCTGTTTTCAGACGGCGATATCGTGGGCGCAACTCTTGACAGAAACGGACTCCGTCCGTCAAGGTATTATATTACAAAGGACAATTATCTGATTCTTGCATCCGAGGTGGGAGTCCTTGATTTTGAGCCTGACGGCATTATAAAAAAATCAAGGCTTGAGCCGGGCAAAATGCTTCTGGTCGACACCGTAAAGGGCGAGATAACAGACGATGATAAATTAAAGGACTATTATGCAAGCCGTCACCCCTACGGCGAATGGCTTGACAGATATCTGATGAAGCTTGCAGAGCTTCCGATACCTAATAAACAGGTACAAATGCATACGCAAAACGTCCGTGACAGGCTTTATAAGGCGTTCGGGTACTCGTACGAGGATATCGTAAACGTCATTTTGCCTATGGCAAGGGACGGGGCGGAGGAAACTGCGGCAATGGGTATTGATGTGCCGCTTGCGGTCCTGTCGCCGAATCATCAGCCGCTGTTTAACTATTTCAAGCAGCTGTTTGCACAGGTTACAAATCCGCCGATAGACGCCATCCGTGAGGAGTCAGTCACAAGCACGACCGTTTATGCGGGTGCGGACGGAAACCTGCTTTTGGATAAGGCTGAAAACTGCCGTGTGCTTCAGATAAACAATCCCATATTATCGGGAGTTGATCTGCTTAAAATAAGGGCGCTGGACGACGACGGCTTCAAGGTAGATACCGTTTCGCTTTTGTACTACAAAAACACGTCCCTGGAAAAGGCGGTGGAGCATCTTTTTGTAAGGATAGACAAGGCGTATAAAAACGGAGCGAACATCATCATTTTATCCGACAGGGGCGTGGACGAAAACCACGTTGCCATACCGTCGCTTTTGGCGGTATCTGCAGTTGAGCAGTACCTTATAAAGACAAAGAAGCGTACAAGCATATCCATAATCCTGGAGAGTGCGGAGCCGCGCGACGTGCACCACTTTGCTCTGCTTTTGGGCTACGGCGCAAGGGCGGTAAATCCGTATCTTGCGGACGAGGCTATTTACGAGCTTATAAGCAAGGGTATGCTTGATAAGGATCTGCACGTGGCGATAGACGATTATAACAGCGCAATTCTTCACGGGATAGTGAAGATAGCGTCAAAAATGGGTATTTCGACCCTGCATTCGTACCAATCTGCGCAGATTTTTGAGGCGATAGGCATAAATCAAAAGACTATAGACAAGTATTTTACAAACACGGTAAGCCGTGTCGAGGGTATAGGAATAAAGGAGATAGGCGAATCTGTGGAATGGTTCCATTCCCATGCCTTTGATCCTTTGGGACTCGGCGTTGACACGATGCTTGAAAGCACGGGCGAGCATAAGCTCAGAAGCGGTGCGGAAAAGTACGACCATTTGTATAACCCCAAAACCATAGTTACATTGCAAAAGGCGGCGCGCCTTGGCGACTATGGGATATTCAAGGAATATACAAAAATGGTCGATGACGAAACAAAGCCGCATACCTTAAGAGGATTGCTGGAATTTGCCTTTGATAAGGCGGAGCCTGTACCTATTGAGGAGGTTGAGCCGGTATCTGAGATAGTAAAACGCTTTAAAACGGGCGCAATGTCATACGGCTCAATATCCCGTGAAGCGCATGAGTGCCTTGCAAGGGCGATGAATGCTATAGGCGGAAAGTCAAATTCGGGCGAGGGCGGCGAGCTTCCCGAAAGACTGTATTCGGACTGTTCGAGCAGCATAAAGCAGGTTGCTTCGGGACGTTTCGGCGTAACAAGCGAGTATCTGATGAGCGCAAAGGAGATACAGATAAAAATGGCGCAGGGCGCAAAGCCCGGCGAGGGCGGACATCTGCCGGGCAAGAAGGTATATCCCTGGATAGCAAAGACAAGGTATTCAACGCCCGGAGTATCGCTTATATCCCCGCCGCCGCATCATGATATTTACTCAATCGAGGATCTGGCGCAGCTTATATACGATTTGAAAAACGCAAACCGCGCGGCGAGGATATCGGTAAAGCTTGTGTCCGAAGCGGGAGTCGGAACGATAGCCGCAGGCGTTGCAAAAGCGGGCGCACAGGTCATACTCATATCCGGCTACGACGGCGGTACGGGCGCGGCGCCGAAAAGCTCTATCCACAATGCAGGGCTTCCCTGGGAGCTTGGACTTTCCGAAACGCATCAGACACTTATAGAAAACGGACTGCGTTCAAGAGTTGTTATTGAAACGGACGGAAAGCTTATGAGCGGACGTGACGTTGCCATAGCGTGTCTTTTGGGCGCGGAGGAGTTCGGATTTGCAACGGCGCCGCTTGTAACGATGGGCTGCGTGATGATGAGAGTATGTAATCTCGATACCTGCCCTGTGGGTATTGCAACGCAAAACCCGGAGCTGAGAAAGCGCTTTTGCGGAAAGCCCGAATACGTTATAAACTTTATGCGCTTTATTGCAGAGGAGCTGCGTGAGATAATGGCTAAGCTCGGCATAAGGAGCATTGATGAAATGGTTGGGCGCTCCGAGCTTTTAAGAGTACGCAAAAACAGCAGTGCGCCGATGGCAGGATTTATAGATATGAGCAGAATACTCTATAAATACAGAGGCGAGAGCAAAACGCATTTTGATAAAAACGATTTATACGATTTCAAGCTAAGTGATACGGTCGATGAAAAAATACTGCTAAAGGCATTTGAAGAACAGCTTAAAAGCGGTGAAAAGTCGGAGATAGAAATTGATATTTCAAGCACCGACAGAACGCTCGGTACGATTTTGGGCTCTGAGATCACGAAGAACTTTAATAACAACCTACCCGATGATACATTTACCGTAAAATGCAGCGGCGGCGGCGGACAGTCGTTTGGCGCATTTATCCCCAAAGGTCTTACTCTGGAACTTTGCGGCGACTCAAACGACTATTTCGGAAAGGGCTTATCGGGCGGAAAGCTCATAGTATATCCGCCGAAGGACAGCGCTTTTAAGCCAGATGAAAATATCATTATCGGTAATGTTGCGCTTTACGGCGCAACAAGCGGCAGAGCGTTTATAAACGGTATTGCCGGGGAAAGATTCTGCGTGCGTAACTCAGGCGCAACGGCGGTATGTGAGGGCGTGGGCGACCACGGGCTTGAGTATATGACGGGCGGCGTCGCAGTGATTTTGGGTGCGGTAGGCAAGAATTTTGCCGCAGGAATGAGCGGCGGTATTGCCTATGTATACGATCCGCAGCACAGCCTTTACAAGAGCGTAAACAAAACGCTTGTGACCGTAAACGAGGTAAGCGAAAAGGGCGATAAGGAGCACTTAAAATCCTTGCTTGAGGAGCATTTTGAAGCTACAGGCTCACCAAAAGCGGCGGCGGTTTTGAAGGATTTTGAAAACAAGGTGTCCGATTTTAAGATCATCGTACCCGATGATTATAAGAAGATCCTTGCGGCGATATCCGAAAATACCGCAAAGGGACTTACCCGTGATGAAGCGGAAATAGAAGCCTTTTACAGCGTGACCAAAGGTTAAGGGAGGAGTGGTTGTAATATGGGAAAGCCTACAGGATTTATCGAATTTGAAAGAACGGCGAAAAAACGTATAGAGCCTCTTGAAAGAATAAAAAATTTCAATGAGTTTTATATCCCCTTGACCGAAGAAGTGCGTAAGGAACAGGCGGCAAGATGTATGAACTGCGGAGTGCCGTTTTGCCAGTCGGGTATGGTTTTGAGCGGTATGGCAACCGGTTGTCCGTTAAACAACCTCATACCCGAATGGAATGATGCGGTCTATAAGGGAAATTTGGAAAACGCGCTTGCAAGACTTTTAAAAACCAATAATTTTCCCGAATTTACGGGACGCGTGTGTCCGGCACTTTGCGAGGCGGCATGCGTAAACGGTATGAACGGTGAGAGTGTAACGGTACATGACAATGAGCTTTATATCATAGAAAGCGGCTACAAAAAAGGACTCATAAAGCCCGATGTGCCGAAGGTAAGAAGCGGAAAAAAGGTTGCCGTAATAGGCTCGGGGCCGTCGGGACTTGCGGCGGCGGACTGCCTTAACAAAAGAGGGCATCTTGTCACCGTATTTGAAAAGAACGACAGGGTAGGCGGACTTTTGATGTACGGCATCCCGAATATGAAGCTTGATAAGTCCGTGATAGACAGAAAAATCGGTATTATGCGTGAGGAGGGTATAACCTTTAACGTAAATTCGCAGGTTGGAAAAAATGTGAGCGCAGAGGAGCTTTTAAACGGATTTGACGCGATCATTCTATGCTGCGGCGCAAATGAGCCGAGGGACTTAAACGTAAAAGGCCGCGACAGCGATGGTATATATTTTGCCGTAGATTTTCTTACCGCAAACACAAAAAGCCTCTTGAATTCGGGCTTTAGCGATAAAAAATATTACGATCCCAAGGATAAGCGGGTCGTGATCGTCGGCGGCGGCGATACGGGTAACGACTGCTTGGGAACGTGTATAAGACACGGCGCAAAAGAGGTCATACAGCTTGAAATGATGCCGAAGCCGCCAATAAAGCGTGCGGAAAACAATCAGTGGCCGGAATTTCCCCGCATATTAAAGACGGATTACGGACAGGAGGAGGCTATTGCCGTTTTCGGTCACGATCCGAGGATTTACAAGACTACCGTAAAGGAGATAATAAGCGAAAAGGGAAGCTTAAAGGCGGTCAAAACCGTAAACGTCGAATTTAAAGACGGAAAATTAAGTGAAGCTGCCGGTTCGGAAAAGCTGATCGAGGCGGATATGATGATAATTGCGGCAGGCTTTATCGGTACAAGGAAGTATTTGCCCGAAGCGTTCGGCGTTGAGCTTACGGCAAGAAATGTCGTAAAAACAGACGACGGCGGTTTTGCGACAAACGTTCCAAAGGTGTTTGCCGCAGGAGATATGCACATAGGTCAGTCGCTTGTCGTAAGAGCGATAAACGAGGGCAGAAAGTGCGCAAAAGAGGTCGATACCTACCTTATGGGTTATACAAATATGATAGTATGATGCAGACTTTGCTGTTCCGCCGCCGAAAATACGGCGGGGAACAGCAAAGTTTTTGTGTTGGATTTATGCGTTCAGTGCACTTTATCGAAGCCCCCGGGCAAAGAGAAAATAGCGCAGAACGGACAAACTGAGCGCACAAAGCCGCCTTCGGCGGATTTGTGCGGTTACCCGAAGGCGTACAACGGTACGTCGAGAGGCGAAGTTTGTTCGTAGCATAAAGCGTTATGAAAGAAAAAAATTCGCTTCACAAGAGGCGAATTTTTACTTTAAACAGGAGTTATTTAACTTTTTTACTTTATGTGGTCTGTGCATTTTATCGCAGCCCCCGGGCAAAGAGAAAAGCTTTTTTGCTTTATGCGTTCTGTGCATTTTATCGCTGCCCGGAGCGGTATTCGCTGGGACTTGTGCCATACCTTTTCCTGAAAATCCTGCTGTAATACAGCTGATCGGAAAATCCGCAATTTAATGCGATCTCCTTAATATTATATTTTGTATACATCAGCATTTCGCATGAGATCTTCAAGCGGACGCCGTTTTGGTAGCGTATGGGTGTTGTTCCCGTTATTTCCGCAAAAAGGTGCGACAGACGGCTTTTTGAATATCCCGATATGGCAGATAACATATCAAGAGTTATTTTTTTGTTGTAATTTGCATTTATATATGTAAGCACGGGAAGGATCATATTCTCCTTGCTGCTTTGCTGATCATTTTTCACTGCGTCGGATATATAATAGAGCAGCTTTAACAATGCGGCGTTTACAAGCATCCCTCTGCCCTTCAGGTTAAATTCCCGTATCATATCCGAATGCGCCTCAAACAGTCTTTTATCGGGCTTAAGTCTGTACACTCCGCTTATAAGATTGCAGGAGCTTAATATTTCCTTTGCGGCGATGCCGGCAAAATGGCACCACAGAGAAACGCTGTCGGTACTGAATATATATTTTTGCTCCTCATCGGGCGAATACAATATCAGATCGCCCGGCGTCAGAGTATGCGCCGTGTTGTTATGCGTTACTGTACAGGATCCCGTATTCAGTAAGAGAATATGATAATCCTTCCGTCCGTGCTTGCGTGTTACGCAGTACCCCGCCGGTGTGTTCTGAAAGCCGCAGCTGTTTATTTTAAGATAGCTCTCCGACGCCGAATTTGAGCGGTCCATAAGCTCACCGTTCCATATTACCATAACTGTCCCTCCGTAATTTTGTTTTGATAATAGTATCATAAAACAGCATTTTTGTCCATATAAATTGCAGCATTTTACATTTACTTTTTTTGGGAAAACGGTATAATTTAAAATAATCCAAACTATACGAGGTGAGCGAGTATGAAAAAAATAACATTTATAGGCGCGGGCAGTCTTCAATTTACCGCAAGCTGTGTGCGTGATCTTTTGACGTTTCCCGCATTCGGGGAATGTGAATTTTGTCTTATGGACACAAATACCGATAATCTGAAAAATATCGAAAGAGTTGTGGAGAGGATAATTTCACAAATGGATCGCAAAAAATGCAAAATCGTTTCCACAACGGATCGTGCCGAGGCGCTGAAGGGTGCCGACGGTGTTCTTTGTACCGTCTTTAACGGCGATGTGGATATATGGCAGCATGAGATACTTATCCCAAAAAAATACGGAATAGATATAAATGTGGGCGATACAAGAAGCGTATCGGGAATATTCAGAGCGCTGAGGAACATTCCGCTGATGCTTGATATATGCCGTGATATAGAAAAATATTGTCCCGATGCGGTATTTTTAAATTATACAAATCCCATGTCTATGCTGTGCGGCGCTATGCAAAAGTATTCGCAGGTTGAGGTGACGGGACTTTGTCACAGCGTTCAGAATACGGTGCAAATGCTTGCTGAGTGGCTCAACGTTCCCGTTTGCGAGGTAACATACAAATGCATGGGAATAAATCATCAGGCGTTCTATACGGTGCTTGAGCATAACGGGGAGGATCTGTACCCGAGACTTCGTGAGCTTCTTAAGGATAAGGAATACTTTGATAAGGAGCAGGTCAGAAACGAGATGTTTTTAAAGCTTGGGTATTATGTGACCGAGTCGAGCGGTCATAACTCAGAATATAATCAGTGGTTCAGGAAAAGACCGGATCTTATCGAGAAATACTGCACTCACAGCACAAACTGGAATCCGGGCGAGTATGCATTTTCTCTGAATCTGAGAAAGGAACGGAAGAAAAACCCCGCAAAGCAGTACGATGATTGGCTCAATAAGGAATTTGACAGAAAAAAGAGCACCGAATATGCGGCTGATATTTTCAATGCGCGCATGGGTGACGGAAAACCGTTTGTGTTCAACGGAAACGTTATAAATAACGGCTCTATACCCAATCTGCCCTCCGACGCATGCGTAGAGGTACCTGTTGTGGCTGACAGAATGGGCTTTAAAACAACGATCGCAGGCCCCTTGCCGGATCATCTTGCAATAATGGCAAATATCACGGCGAGGATAGAATCGCTTGCTATCGAGGCCGCCGTGAATAAAAGCAGGGAAGCGGTATACCATGCGGTATATATGGATCCCCTTTCATCTGCCGTTTGCTCTATGGACGAAATCAAAAATATGTGCGATGAGCTGTTCGAGGTCAATAAGGATTATCTGGGCGATTATAAGTAAGCATATATTCGCGCATTTGTACAGCTTATCAAAGCCGGTTATTTTGCAGGCTCCATTTCCGTTAAGTGCTGCCAGTATCTTTTCGGCATGTGTGTCATACGGCATTTTGGGTTGTGGCGTGATTTTATCTCAACCGTTTCGTAAAATTCGCGCCACAGCCTTTTATACTGCTCCTCGTTATCCGAAACGGTAACATCGGGGATAATATCGGTCTGATAAATGACCGCCTCGGTGCCGTTATAGACAAGGCACTCCTTATGCACGATATCGTGTATCATAAACGGCATGGAATTAAACCGCTCTTTAAAATGCAGGATAAGTGCGGGCAAAACCCGTGCCTTTGGAGAGATCTTACTGTAGTATACGCCGTTTGAAAGCTCCAAAAAGCGTATAAACCCCTTGAAATTATGCGCCTCGTTCGTTACGGACAATGAAGCGTCAAGAACAGCGCCGACATATTTATCGTTGATTCTTGAATTTACGGATTTTCCGAACTCAAAGCAGCGGTGTATGTACGCTAAAATTATCATTTCCTTATCGGGTACGGCGCTAAGGTATGTGAAAAAGACGTTGTGCATACTCCGCTTTGAAATTTTTTGGGATATGGCGTTTTGTACTCTGTACGCCTTATCGGTATCGGTGTTTACATAGTAATAATTTACGTCAAGACTTTCCTGAACATTTGAATTTATCAGGATATCCGCAGGAATTTCGTGGAAGGAAAACGATTCAAATACCGCAGTCAAAAGCCCGTCGAGACTTCCGTCATACAAATAAACTATATCTCGCCTGTTAAACATTTTATCACATCTCCCTTTGTAGGCTCATCCAAAAGGCTTAACTGCCCGTACCCCGAAACACCGGCGTCGGACAGCATAAGCGGAGTTATAAGCTCCTGTCTAAGCCACATATTCTCAAAAGTGTGTCCGTTGCAGGTTATAAAATACCTTGCCCGCTTCATTGAGATTCTCATGCGCTTAAGGTCGGAAAAGCTGAGCTTTGAATACCGTCTTGCGCGGATTATTTTTTTTGCCGAGCGGACGCCTATGCCGGGTACCCGTAAAATCATCTCATACGGCGCCTTGTTTATTTCAACCGGGAACATACCAAGATGCCTGAGCGCCCAGTGGCATTTGGGATCGACCTCGCAGGATAGATTCGGATTCTCATCGTCCAATAATTCGCCCGCCTCAAATCCGTAGTAGCGTAAAAGCCAGTCCGCCTGATACAGCCTGTGCTCGCGGAGCAGGGGAGGCGCGGTCACGGGCAGATTTTTATTGCTGCCTACGGGTATGTATGACGAATAGAAGACACGCTTCATATCAAAGGTCTTATAAAGACTCTGACTTAAATATATGATGCTCTTATCCGTTTCGGGTGTTGCACCGATTATCATTTGCGTGCTTTGTCCCGCAGGCACGAAGGACGGAGCGTGCTTGTATACGACCATTTCCTGTTTTGACTGTATAATCGAGCCTTTTATCTGCTTCATGGGCGATAGTATGCTTTTCTTTGTTTTTTGCGGCGCAAAGCGGTTAAGAGATTGTTCTGACGGAAGCTCGATATTTATGCTCATTCTGTCAACCAAAAGCCCAAGCCTTTCCACCAATTCCCCTGATGCGCCCGGTATGGTTTTTGCGTGTATATATCCGTTAAAGCGGTAATCGTTCCTTAAAATTGAAATTGCCGATATTATCTGCTCCATTGTATAATCGGGACTTTTTATTACGGCACTGCTTAAAAACAGCCCCTCTATATAGTTTCGCTTATAAAATCCGATAGTAAGGTCTGCTATCTCGCGCGCCGTAAACGACGTGCGCTTAACGTCGTTTGAACACCTGTTTATACAGTATTGGCAATCGTAAATACAGTAATTTGTAAACAGTATTTTAAGCAGGGAAACACATCTTCCGTCAGCCGCAAAGGTATGGCATATCCCGCATTCGGAAGCGTTTCCGATACCGTTTTTTGTGTTTTTCCTCACAGAGCCGGAGGATACGCAGGACGCATCGTATTTTGCGGCGTCAGTCAATATCTTGAGCTTTTCTTCAACAGTCATGGCACACCTCACAAACATTTGTTCTGTAAAGATTATAACATACAAACAAATGTTTTGTCAACACTTTTGAAAAATATATTTACGAGAGCGTAAGGGACACAGTCAAATAAATATACAGCTTATGTGTGAACAACCGGTCAAGGAACAAAAAAACAGTTGAAAAAAAGCAGGTTTAAGGTTATAATGTAATATGGTATTTAAAATTTATTCGGAGTGATTTATGATGGAAGACAAATTCAAATATATGGGAGTCGTCCCTTTAAGGGGCTTGGTGGTGTACCCTTACACAAGTATAAATTTTGATGCGGCAAGGGATTTTTCCGTGCGCGCTCTTGAAGAAGCCATAAATTCGGATTCGTATATAATGCTTGCCGCACAGCGTGAATTTGACGCGGATATCCCAAAGCCCGAGGATATTTTTGAGGTAGGCACTATTGCAAAGGTGCGGCAGATAATGCGTATGCCCGGCGGGGTGACAAGAGTTGTTGCGGAGGGCTTAAGACGTGGCAGGATACTTGATTACGTGGAGACAAAGCCGTATATGCGTGCCTGCGTGGAGGAAATATACGACGAGGCAAGCGCATCGGCGCAGCTTGACGAGGCGTATGAGAAGGAGCTCAAGCACGCATACGAGGCGTATTTTGCGCAGAA